>NZ_JAESLN010000011.1:0-56732 GCF_017892645.1 Staphylococcus sp. GDY8P54P
ACTTACAATCTAGTTTTGAGTTTATAAATTTTATACATGACATTGTCTGGTGACTATAGCAAGGAGGTCACACCTGTTCCCATGCCGAACACAGAAGTTAAGCTCCTTAGCGCCGATGGTAGTCGGACTTACGTTCCGCAAGAGTAGGACGTTGCCAGGCAAATATAAACGGAGGATTAGCTCAGCTGGGAGAGCATCTGCCTTACAAGCAGAGGGTCGGCGGTTCGAACCCGTCATCCTCCACCATTTTAATTTGCCGGCCTAGCTCAACTGGTAGAGCAACTGACTTGTAATCAGTAGGTTGGGGGTTCAAGTCCTCTGGCCGGCACCATCTTTAGAGCCATTAGCTCAGTTGGTAGAGCATCTGACTTTTAATCAGAGGGTCAGAGGTTCGAATCCTCTATGGCTCACCATTAATCAAATAACGCGGGTGTGGCGGAATTGGCAGACGCACTAGACTTAGGATCTAGCGCCTTACGGCGTGGGGGTTCGACTCCCTTCACCCGCATTTGCAGAAGTAGTTCAGCGGTAGAATACGACCTTGCCAAGGTCGGGGTCGCGGGTTCGAATCCCGTCTTCTGCTCCATTATTTTGCCGGGGTGGCGGAACTGGCAGACGCACAGGACTTAAAATCCTGCGATGAGAGATCATCGTACCGGTTCGATTCCGGTCCTCGGCACCATCTTTGAATTAAGCGCCCGTAGCTCAACTGGATAGAGTGCTTGACTACGGATCAAGAGGTTATGGGTTCGACTCCTATCGGGCGCGTAATTTAGATTGCTTCATCCTATGAAAAACGGGAAGTAGCTCAGCTTGGTAGAGCACTTGGTTTGGGACCAAGGGGTCGTAGGTTCGAATCCTGTCTTCCCGATATCTACTAAAATTCATTTAACTAAATGGGGGCTTAGCTCAGCTGGGAGAGCGCCTGCTTTGCACGCAGGAGGTCAGCGGTTCGATCCCGCTAGTCTCCACCATATTTATTGATACAAACTAAATTACAACGGCGGTGTAGCTCAGCTGGCTAGAGCGTACGGTTCATACCCGTGAGGTCGTGGGTTCGATTCCCTCCACCGCCACTATTGTTAGTTGTAAATTATACTCTGGACCTTTAGCTCAGTTGGTCAGAGCTAACGGCTCATAACCGTTCGGTCGCAGGTTCGAATCCTGCAAGGTCCATATAATTTTGGAGGAATACCCAAGTCCGGCTGAAGGGATCGGTCTTGAAAACCGACAGGGGCTTAACGGCCCGCGGGGGTTCGAATCCCTCTTCCTCCGCCATTTTAAAACAATTTAATAGTATAATTATCGTATATTTTTGGAGGAATACCCAAGTCTGGCTGAAGGGATCGGTCTTGAAAACCGACAGGAGCTTAACGGCTCGCGGGGGTTCGAATCCCTCTTCCTCCGCCATTAATATCATTAACGCGGGATGGAGCAGTTCGGTAGCTCGTCGGGCTCATAACCCGAAGGTCGGTGGTTCGAATCCGCCTCCCGCAATTACATAGTTTGGTCTCGTAGTGTAGCGGTTAACACGCCTGCCTGTCACGCAGGAGATCGCGGGTTCGATTCCCGTCGAGACCGCCATTATTTTTAACATTATGGTTCAATAGCTCAGTTGGTAGAGCAATGGATTGAAGCTCCATGTGTCGGCAGTTCGACTCTGTCTTGAACCATTTTATACAAGCCGGCCTAGCTCAACTGGTAGAGCAACTGACTTGTAATCAGTAGGTTGGGGGTTCAAGTCCTCTGGCCGGCACCATTTTCATGGAGGGGTAGCGAAGTGGCTAAACGCGGCGGACTGTAAATCCGCTCCTTCGGGTTCGGCAGTTCGAATCTGCCCCCCTCCACCATTCAATTTAATAGGGGCATAGTTCAACGGTAGAATAAAGGTCTCCAAAACCTTCGATGTGGGTTCGATTCCTACTGCCCCTGCCATGGCGGTTGTGGCGAAGTGGTTAACGCATCGGATTGTGGTTCCGACACGCGTGGGTTCGATTCCCATCAACCGCCCTTATTGATTAATGGGCTATAGCCAAGCGGTAAGGCAACGGACTTTGACTCCGTCACGCGCTGGTTCGAATCCAGCTAGCCCAGTTTTATTGGCGGCATAGCCAAGTGGTAAGGCAGAGGTCTGCAAAACCTTTATCACCGGTTCAAATCCGGTTGCCGCCTCCATCAATTATGCGGGAGTAGTTCAATTTCTAGAACACATTCCTTCCCGGAATGAGATATAGGTGCAAGTCCTATCTTCCGCTCCATTTAATTTAATATTATGCGGGAGTAGTTTAACTCTTAGAACACATTCCTTCCCGGAATGAGATATAGGTGTAAGTCCTATCTTCCGCTCCATTTAATTTATATTATGCGGGAGTAGTTTAACTCTTAGAACACATTCCTTCCCGGAATGAGATATAGGTGTAAGTCCTATCTTCCGCTCCATTATCACTTCCAGGTTGGAAGTTTTTTGTTTATAATATTGAGCCAGCGTGGCGGAATTGGCAGACGCGCGGGACTCAAAATCCCGTTCCTTTTTGGAGTGTCGGTTCGATCCCGACCGCTGGTATAATTAGTGTTTAAATAGAGAGAAAATATCTCAGAAATCCCATATTTATGGGGTTTCTTTTTTTTATGATTTAAAATGTATATGATTTATTTTGAATTCTGGTAGCTAGGTGTATATGCAGAAATTTAATTATTATATCTTAGTTTATAACTTTAAACTTAATATTGTACTTTAGTCGAAAATATAATATTATTAGTCTAATGTTATATTTGGAGGATACAAGAATGGTAAAATCAGGCACAGCTAAAATTACAGGGAAATCATTTTTTGGTAATATTTTACAAGCTGTTGGAGCAGGTGTAGTCATTGCATTAATACCTAATGCATTATTAGGTGAATTATTAAAATTTTTTAAAGAAGGTAACCAATTATTAGAGACTGTTTATCAGTTAGTAGTTTTAATCCAATCATTTATGGCATTTATTATTGGTGTTTTAGCAGCACATCAGTTTAAATTTAATGGGGCTGGCGCCACTATGATAGGTGTTTCCGCTATGATAGGTAGTGGTGCTGTTAAAATGACTGAAGGTGGATTTTTACTTAATGGTACTGGTGATATCATAAATACTATTTTAGTTGTAGTGATAGCTTGTACTTTGTATTTGTTATTACAAAATAAGTTAGGATCACTGGAAATGATTCTATTACCTGTTATTATTCCAGTTTTAAGTGGTGTTATAGGCTTGTTTACATTAGGTTATGTGACAAATGTCACTAAAGGAATCGGTCATATAGTAAATGCCTTTACAGAATTAAATCCATTAATGATGTCAATATTGATTTGTGTTACCTATGCGTTGTTAATGGTTACACCAATATCTGTAGTTGCTATAGCAACGGCAATCAGTTTATCAGGTTTAGGTAGCGGTGCAGCTAATATGGGTATTGTTGCAGCTTGTGTGACATTTTTATTTGGTTCAATTAGAGTTAATGGGGCCGGAGTCAATTTAGTATTGATAATTGGTGCTGCTAAGATGATGATACCTGTTTATTTTAAGCATTTAATTATTGCAATACCGTTAATAATTAATGGAGTGATTGGCGGTTTAATCGCTTACTTTATTGGCATTAAAGGTACACCAATGTCTGCTGGTTTTGGTTATACAGGATTAGTTGGGCCGATTAATGCATTTAATCGAATGGATGGAGATCCTAACATGAATATTATTTTATTAGTATTTGGATATTTTATAATACCATTTGTTTCTGCATTCTTTGTGCATGAAATTTGTAAAAAAATGATGCGTAAATATACAGATGATATTTATAAGTTTGAGATCCCTAAACAATAATGAAATAACAAAATTTAATAGATCATAAGTTTTTGGATTTATTTGTTTTTTAGTATCATTATGTATGATTACAACAGGTATTTAACTTTAAACTGATATAAATAGTTGAAATCAAGACAATACTCAAGCACCTTCATTTTAAATGGAGGTGTTTTTTTAATATGCAGTGAATATTACTGTCATCTCACCATATCCCAAATACCATTTTATGTAATCACATTAACTAGAATTTTTAAAATTAAGAAAAATGACACATATCTCATATTGAATATTTTTGCGTTATTATGTATAATAATGAATATTATGGAAAGGGGATAAATAGATGAAACAAATATTGAAAGTAATTACCGTTTTTTCATTCCTTATAAGTACTTTAATTATTTACATAAATCCAGAAGTAAATGCTAATGAAAAAGACCAATGGCAAAAAATTAAAGAACGTGGTGAATTGCGTGTTGGTTTATCAGCTGATTATGCACCTTATGAGTTTGAACATAATGTTAATGGTAAATCAAAGTATGCAGGTATTGATATTGATATCGCAAAAAAGATTGCGAAAGATAATCATTTAAAACTGAAAATTGTAAATATGCAATTTGATAGTTTATTAGGAGCGATTCAAACTGGTAAGATTGATATCATTATCTCAGGAATGACACCGACACCTGAACGTTTAAAAGAAGTAGATTTTTCAAAACCTTATATGACAGTCGACCAAAAAATGATTATTAAAAAGTCAGAAACTGATCGTTTTAAAACAATAGAAGATTTTGCGAATAAAAAAATCGGTGTACAAAAACAAACACAGCAAGAAAAAATAGCACAAACTGAAATAGATAATGCACAAATTCAATCTTTAACGCGTGTACCTGAAGTTATAATGTCGTTAAAAAGCGGAAAAGTTAATGGAATGGTGATTGAAGGTCCTGTTGCAGAAGCATATTTAAAACAAAATAAAGATTTAACTTTTGCTAATGATGTTAAATTCAATGAAGGTAGAAAGGAAACGGCAATTGCCTTACCTAAAAATTCTCCAATACTCATGGAGAAATTAAATACTTCAATCAAAGATGTTAAAAATAAAAATTTGCTAGAAGATTATAAAGCGTCAGCTGCTGATGCAATGCAAAAAGATGACGGTAATTTCTTTACAAAATATGGTAATTTTTTCCTAAAAGGAATTAAAAACACAATTTTAATTTCTATAGTTGGTGTTGTTTTAGGAGCTGTATTTGGTGCATTGATTGCATTATTAAAACTAAGTCAAATTAAAATATTGAGATGGATTTCTTCAGCTTATATCGAATTTTTAAGAGGCACTCCTTTATTAGTACAGGTTTTCTTAGTTTATTTTGGTACTACAGCAGTATTAGGTCTAGATATCTCAGCTTTAATATGTGGTATGATAGCACTTGTTATAAATTGTTCAGCATATATTGCTGAAATAATAAGAGCTGGTATAAATGCAGTTGATAAAGGGCAAACTGAAGCCGCAAGAAGTTTAGGTCTTACTTATGGTCAGACAATGAAATCGGTTATTTTGCCACAAGCAGTAAAAAACATATTACCGGCTTTAGGTAATGAATTTGTCACTGTGATAAAAGAATCGTCAATTGTATCTGTCATAGGCGTTAGTGAAATAATGTTTAACGCACAAGTTGTACAGGGAGCATCATTTGATCCATTCACACCGCTTATTGTAGCAGCAATTTTATACTTTATACTTACATTTACTTTATCGAGAGTGATGTATTTCTTCGAAGGGAGATTGAAAGTTAGTGATTAATATTAAAAATTTATATAAATCGTTTGGAAAAAATGAAGTTTTAAAGGGAATTAATCTAACTGTGGATAAAGGTGATGTTGTTGCTATAATAGGTCCTTCAGGTAGTGGTAAAAGTACGCTTTTACGCTGTATGAACCTGCTCGAAACACCTACAAGTGGGGAAGTAGTATTTAAAGAGCAAAGTTTAACAAATGAAAAAACTAAATTAGAAGCATTAAGACAACAGATGGGTATGGTTTTCCAAAATTTTAATTTGTTTCCACATAAAAAAGTTATAGATAATATTATATTGGCGCCGAGTTTATTAAAAAAGGGAAGTCAAAATGAATTGAAAAAAGAAGCAATGGATTTGTTGAAAAAGGTTGGATTGGAAGATAAAGCTAATGCATATCCATCTCAATTATCCGGTGGACAAAAACAAAGAGTTGCTATTGCTAGGGCTTTAGCAATGAATCCAGAAGTACTTCTATTTGATGAACCTACTTCAGCATTAGATCCTGAAGTGGTTGGAGATGTTTTAGAAGTAATGAAAGCTTTAGCTAAAGAGGGTATGACTATGGTAGTTGTAACACACGAAATGAATTTCGCTAAAGATGTGAGTGATAAGGTTGTGTTTATGGCAGATGGTGTCATTGTAGAATCAGGGACACCACAAAATATTTTTGAACAGCCGCAACATGATAGAACTAAAAACTTTTTAGCACGTGTTTTATAGTTACAAAATGGACCAAGATGTTATGAAAATGGATTATAGTTATTCATTCATAGCATCTTGGTTTTTTTATATAAAAATTTGAATTCTCGAATTCTCTTATTAATAATGAATGTGTTAAACTAAAGAATGTATGTTTTTAAGGTGGGGTGTAAAAAATGAATATAAATCAATTGAAACAAGATGTTATAGACTATGCACATTCAATTGGTATTGATAGTATTGGTTTTACTACTGCTGACCCATTTGATGAATTAAAACAAAAATTAGTTGATTATCATGAAAAGGGCTATGCTTCAGGATTTGAAGAACCAGACATTGGATTACGTACTGAACCCAAATTAACATTACCTACTGCAAGATCTATCATTGCCATTGCTGTTGGTTATCCTAATAAATTGAAGGGTGCACCTAGAAGTGTGCGTGGAGACAGAAGAGGTATGTTTGCTAGGGCATCTTGGGGTCAAGATTATCATTCAATCATGAGAAAACGTTTAGATAAATTAGCTGAGTATTTAGAGACTAGAGTACCAGATGTAGAAATTAAATCAATGGTTGATACAGGTGTGTTGTCAGACCGAGCTGTAGCAGAACGTGCAGGATTAGGTTATGTAGGTAGAAATGGATTTGTTATAAATCCAGATCTCGGAACATGGACTTATCTAGGTGAAATGTTAGTAAGTGTTCCTTTTCCTCCTGATGATCCAATCATTGATAGTTGCGGAGATTGTACAATATGTGTTGATCGATGTCCAACAGGGGCCCTAGTAGGAGATGGCCAACTAAATAGTCAAAAATGTATTAGCTTTTTAACACAAACAAAAGGTTATCTACAAGATGAATATCGATATAAAATAGGTAATCGTCTCTATGGCTGTGATACATGTCAACAAGTCTGCCCAAGAAATCGTGGTATCAATACACAGCATGATGATATTGTATTAGAGCCAGAAATATTAAAACCAAGGTTAGTACCACTATTACAAATGAGCAATAAGGAATTTAAAAATACTTATGGTCATTTAGCGGGCGCATGGAGAGGTAAAAAACCAATTCAAAGAAACGCAATTCTAGCATTAGCACATTTCAAAGAAGAAACTGCGATACCTGAATTACAAGAAGTCGCATTGAATGATCCAAGACCGATGATTAGAGCTACTGCTTTTTGGGCAATTGGACAAATTCAAGGAGAGCAAGCAAGATCATTTATTGAATCACACTACGAGAGTGAATTAGAGGAAGTCCAACATGAGATGATAAAAGGACTAAATATGAGGAGAGAATAAAAAGCATGACCAACCACATTGTATTATTTCAACCACAGATACCTGGAAATACTGGCAGTATCGCTAGAACTTGTGCTGGCACTTACACACATTTACATCTTATAAAACCATTAGGATTTAGTACAGATGACAAAATGCTGAAAAGAGCAGGATTAGATTATTGGGATGCAGTAAATATCAATTATTATGAAAATATAGAATCGTTTTTTGAAACTACGGAAGGTAAATATTATTTATTAACTAAGTTTGGAGAAAAAACTTATTCTGATTTTGATTTTACTAATGAAGATGAAAATCATTATTTTATTTTTGGTAGAGAAACGACGGGCTTACCTGATTGGGTAAAGGACAAATATAAAGATACAGCTTTAAGAATTCCCATGAATGATAATATAAGATCATTAAATTTATCCAATACTGCTTCTTTACTTATTTATGAAGCATTGAGACAACAAAATTTCCCAAATTTACATTAAAATCTATATTAATCAATGAAAAACGACTTTGACATTTGTATAATATAGTTAAAGCTAAAAGTGAGTATTTGAAAATTTAGTTGATTATTAAAATTAAGTAGTTTATGAAGATAGCTTCAAGGGTATTATTATAAATAATGCTAGAACGCGTCTTAAAAGATTAAGAGGAGTGTAATAACTATGGCAATGAACTTTAAAGTTTTAGAAAACGAAAAAAGTGTAGCAGAATATGCTGCAGATATTTTAAGAAAACAGTTTAACAATAATCCAACTACGATAGCAGGTATCCATTTATCTAATGATAATGCACCAGTATTAGATGAATTAAAGAAAAATGTAGATGATCATGCAGTAGATTTCAGTCAAATTAATATATTAGATTATGATAGCAATAAATCATATTATGAAGCGTTAGGCGTACCAGAAGGCCAAATATATGGTGTTTCATATGGTCAAGATACGGAGTCATTTATAAGTGATAAAATCAAAACTAAAGAAAATAAAGGTAAATTGATTACACAAATACTTTCAATTGATACAAATGGTAGACTTAATGTAAGTATTAATCATGGTCTATTTTCTGCAAGAGAAGTAATTTTAGTGATTACTGGTAGTGAGAAAAAAGATGTTGTGCATAAATTATATGAAGAAAATGGTAAAACTTCTTTTGAACCATCTGATTTAAAAGCACATCGCATGGTGAATGTTATTTTAGATGAGGCTGCTGCTGAGGGTCTTCCTGAAGATGTTCGTCACTATTTCACTGCACGTTTCGCATAAAATTCAAAATGTGAGGTGTAACCAATGACTAATGATAATGTAAATAAAAAGTCTACCAACCATGATGCAGAACCACAAAATGAAATGGTTGATGATTTTGAAGATATTGTAGAATTGGGCAAAGAAATGGAACAAATTTCAGAAGAAAATGATGAAGATAAATTAGATAAATCACATGATTCTAACGTACGTTCAGATTTAGATAATTAAGTTAGTGAGTTTATTTAGTAAGTGAAAAAATTGAAATAAAGTTTAAATTGTTAGTCAATACGTGTGATTTACATTAAAAATTATTAATTCGTTTATAAATACATGGAAGCGTGTAAGTGTTGATCAAATATTAATATTTGATGTCTTACTCGCTTCTATTTTTTTTATAAATGTAATCAATTTGCCACGTTATTAGTATGTGGTTATATGAATATTAAAAAAACAATGCCAACATAAATTTGATTATGTTATTATTAAGTCATTATTTGAATTTAAGGAGTTATCATTAATATGTTAAGTAACTATTGGAAATATCTCATGATATGTGCGGTAATTGTAAATTTAATTTCTATAAAAGGATTTCCTATGGCCATTGGTGCAATATATTTACCAATCTTATTTAAAATTATTCAATTACAAATCAACTTGTCACATGGTCTCGTAGATAAAGTCAATGCTTCTACATTTGTAAAAAGTAATCAAACTGGAATCATTATTAGTGTATTGTGTTGTATTGTTATAACAGTATTATTATTTAAACCGCTTGGTGATTTTTATAATAGTTTAACTGGGTTTTTAGGACTTCTTATCACAGTTAGTCCTGTAACAATGATTATTGGTGCAATACTTTTAATTTTAACTGCAATAGGTATAATACAAGCAGCAAAGATGAAATTTAATGATGTAACAATTACAAAATAATAATGAATGATGTTTAAAAACCAGAGACTAAAATTAGTTTCTTGTTTTATTAATAGTTAGTAATTAATTGTTTGAATGTACAAATCAAAGTTAATAATCAGACATTTTTCAATGGAATGAAAACGCTATATTAAAGAGATTGCCCAGTTAAATTAATTAATGCTATACTAAAGTTAAATACATATTGAAGGGGAGATTTTTAAATGTCAGTTAGAATTGAACATGATACATTTGGTGAAATTGAAGTACCTGCAGATAAATACTGGGGTGCACAAACAGAAAGAAGTAAACGAAACTTTCCTGTTGGCAAAGAACAAATGCCAATTGAAGTTGTTTATGGATTTGCTCAATTAAAAAGAGGGGCAGCATTAGCCAATCATGAATTAGGAAAACTAAGTGACGCAAAAAAAGATGCTATTGTGCATGCATGTGATCGTATCTTAAACAAAGAATTAGATGAACACTTCCCATTAGTCGTTTGGCAAACTGGAAGCGGTACACAAAGTAATATGAACGTCAACGAAGTAGTGAGTTATGTTGCGAACATGTATCTCAAAGAGCAAGGTAGCGATGAATCAATACATCCAAATGATGATGTGAATAAATCTCAAAGTTCAAATGATACTTTCCCAACTGCGATGCATGTTGCACTATATAATGAAATTGAGGTAAAACTTGAACCGGCATTAAAATCATTACGTGATACTTTTAAAGAAAAAGAAGAAAAGTTTAATGAAATTATTAAAATAGGGCGTACTCATTTACAGGATGCTACACCTATTCGTTTAGGCCAAGAAATAAGTGGATGGCGTTATATGTTAGATAAATGTGAAACATTACTTAGTGAATCAAAAGCCCATATTTTAAATTTAGCAATCGGTGGTACTGCAGTAGGTACCGGTATCAATGCGCACCCAGAATTTGGTGATAAAGTTGCTAAATTTATTTCAAAAAATACAGGGTATCCATTTGTATTATCTGAAAATAAATTTCACGCATTAACTGCACATGATGAAGTCGTTCAATTACATGGTTCACTCAAAGCATTAGCTACTGACTTAATGAAAATTGCAAATGATGTGAGATGGTTAGCGTCTGGACCACGTGCTGGACTTGCTGAAATTTCTATACCAGAAAACGAACCTGGTTCATCTATCATGCCTGGTAAAGTCAACCCAACACAATGTGAAATGTTGACGATGGTTGCAGTTCAAGTTATGGGAAATGACACAGTGGTTGGCATAGGTAGTTCACAAGGGAATTTTGAATTAAATGTCTATAAACCTGTTATTTTGCATAATACATTGCAGTCTATATACTTATTAGCAGATGGCATGCAAACATTTAATGATAATTGTGCAGTAGGCATAGAACCAATTGAAGAAAACATTGATAATTATTTAAATCAATCACTAATGTTAGTAACAGCTTTAAATCCTCATATTGGTTATGAAAAAGCTGCTAGCATAGCTAAAAAAGCCCACCGTGAAGGTTTAACATTAAAAGAGTCGGCTGTTCAATCTGGATATTTAACTGAGGAACAGTTTAATGAGTGGATTAAACCTGAAGATATGGTTGAACCTAAGTAATTTTAAAAAATAAAGGAATATCAATATCTTTGATTAACGAAGAAACGTCAATTTCAATAGAAATTGACGTTTCTTCATTTATAAAAGTTTTCAATTACGCTAAACTATTTTTTATATTTATTAGCACCATTATAGAATTACATTTTTTGTTTACTTCTAAGTTAGAGTTAATAATATTAGGGTTTAAGTTATCATTTCCTAAATATAATCAAAAACTGATTAATAGTTTAAAGTTTACCAATTCTGTTTAAGTCTTCAGCTAATATGATATCGGTCTTCTTGTTGAATGAATGCGTAAGTGTCTACATTTATTGTGACTTTTATTAACAACAATGGTGTGTGTACGATAAAATCTATAAAAAGAATTAGAAATGTAACTTTACATATTTAGATTTCATCATCTAAACTAACTGAAATTTTTTCTTGTGTTAAAGGATGAATAAATTCTATTTTGTAACTATTTAATTGAAGTTGTCTTAACGTCGAATCTCCATATAATGGGTCACCGATAACTGGATGTCCAATTTCTGCTAAATGTACACGTATTTGGTGTGTTCTACCCGTATCTAATTTCAAATCGACTTCACATACATTTTCTTTAACCATGCGAGAAGTTAAAATATGTGTAATGGCAGATTGACCTGTAGTAGACACTCGGCGCTTATTCGAGTGAAATTTATCTTTACCTATAGGTGCATCGATGGTTTGTGGTTTTATTGGTAATAAGCTATGTACGTTTGCCTTATAGATACGATCAATTTTATTTTCCTCTAACATACGGTCGAGGATTTTTTTCATTAAAGGATTTTTGGCAACTATTAAAAGACCAACTGTCTCTTGATCTAAGCGATGTATTGGTTCTACATAATCGCTTTTAATGGTATATATCACATGATTCATTAATGTATTACTTTCTTTTAAATCATTGGGATGCGTTTTAACCCCTTTAGGCTTCATAACGATGGCTAGATCATTGTCTTCATAATAAATTTGTGCAAATCGATAGCTTGGTAAATAATTACTCTTTTCATCTGGTGTAGGAATATAAACATGGTCGCCGGTATGTACTTGTGACGTAAGTTTTGCATTTTTATCATTGACTTTAATCTCTTTTGACATATTTAAATTGTGTAAATCTTTTTTTGGCAATTGTAATTGCTGGAAAATTTCTCTTAGTGTTAATGCATTATAATTTTCTGGGATTTGAAATTTCATAATATCCTCCTCTTTGACCAATTATTATCATACCATAAACACGCTGTTAAAAATATTAGACCTTGCGATTGATTTAATAATTTTTCATATTATTTAAGTCCAATTAAAAAGTAATTATTTATCTATTTTTAAATGCTTAACAAACTTGTATAATGTATGTAAATAGTGTTGTTAAAGAATGGACTGGTTAAATGGAAAAACCGACTAGATTAGCATTATTAAAAGAAATTGCTGAATTTTTAAATGAAGAAACAGAAACATATAGTATGCTACAAGGCGCATTGAAATCATTAATTGATGGAAGTGAATTTACAACGGGATGGATTTTTTTCATTGATGATGTGGGGCAGCATGAACTCGTATCATATAATGGTTTGCCAGGCGCATTGGAAAATAACCATTGTCAGTATATGCGAAAAGGAACGTGTTGGTGTGTTCAAGCATATCAAAATAAGAAATTAACGAAGGCTTCAAATATTATAAATTGTTCGAGAATTAATTTAGCGAATCGAGCTTATCATGAAGAAACTGATGGTATTACACACCATGCTACAGTTCCATTAAGATCTGGTGAAGAGCAATTTGGATTACTCAATGTTGCAACGCCTTATACGAGGAGATATAGCGCAGAAAACTTAGAGTTGTTAGAATCTGTTGCATTACAAATTGGATCAGCGATTAAAAGGATTTTGTTAACAGATCAAGAAAAAGAAGCTGCGCGTATTAGTGAACGCAATAGATTAGCAAGAGATTTACATGATTCTGTAAACCAAATGCTTTTTTCTGTTAAGTTGACAGCACATGCAGCATTAGGGATGACACAAGAAAATGTTTCTCGTAAAGCGTTTCAAGTGATTGAAGATACGAGTCAACAAGCAGTTAATGAAATGAGAGCTTTGATATGGCAATTAAAACCCGTTGGATTAGAGCAAGGATTGGTTAATGCGTTAAAACAGTATAGTAAGTTACTACAGTTAGAGTTAGTCGTTAAAGTAGATGGTTTGATTAAACTACCAAGTCAAATCGAGGAAAATGTTTATAGAATTGTTCAAGAAGCGATGAATAACACAAAAAAGCATAGTGAAACCACTCAAGTTCGATTAGATTTAGTTCAAGATGATAATTATTTATTAGTTACGATTGCTGATTTTGGCAAAGGTTTTGATAAACATAAATCAAACCTTTATCACTCACATGGTTTAAATAATATGAAACAACGGACTAAACAGATAAGTGGTAATTTGACAATTGAAGGTGAACCAAACAAAGGTACAAAAATTCATATCTCAATACCGTTATAAAGTGTCGAAAGGAAGGTCAAGATGAATCAAATCATTTTGGTAGATGATCACCATATCGTTAGGCAAGGTTTAGAATTTCTATTATCAACAGTTGATGATATAGAGGTTGTTAAAGGTTTTTCAGATGGCAAATCATTTTTAAAATATTTAGAAGCGCATGAATTACCTGATATCGTATTATTAGATTTAGTGATGCCCAATATGAATGGAATAGAAATCACTGAAATTATGAAGCAAAAATATCCAGAAGTTAAAATATTAGTGCTAACCAGTTATGTAGACGATGAACATGTGATTTCGGCAATTGATAAAGGCGCCGATGGTTATGAAATGAAAGATGTTGAACCTGAGAAGTTGATTAAAACAATTAAAAACGTGTTGTCAGGTGAAAAAGTTATCCATCCACAAGCTCAAAGCGTTATGGAGTCAGTAAGTAGTAAACCGCACTATACAAATAAACTATCTAAACGTGAATCTGAAGTCTTGACAGAAATGGCAAAGGGTAAAACAAATAAAGAAATTGCGGAAACTTTATTTGTCTCAGAAAAAACTGTTAAAACCCATGTCAGTCACATATTCGCTAAATTGCAAGTATCTGATCGCACACAAGCGGCGATTTATGCTATGCAGAATAATCTTATATAAATTATTAGATGTTATGTAAATATTATTTTACATAGCATTTTTTTGTCGTGTATATACTTTTGTTTCAAAATGTATAATATTACTATATAATGTAGCTAATAAACATAAAGGGGGATGTTGTTATGAAGACTAAAAATCTTTCATTGAAAATTGTTATAGCGTTAATACTCGGTATAGCAATAGGGTCTATATTTAACATGTTTGCTCAATCAAGTTTTGTGATCAACGTTGATAAATATGTCTTTAACGTGATTGGGCAAATTTTTCTGAATTTAATTTTCATGTTAGTAGTGCCTGTTGTGTTTGTTTCAATTGTATTAGGTGTAGTAGGGGTGGGTGATCCTAAATTATTAGGTGGTATTGGGTTAAAAACGATTAGTTTCTTTTTAACTACTACTGCAATAGCAATTATAATTGGGATTACTTTAGCTTTAGTTTTACAGCCGGGTGAGGGGAAATCAGATTTATTAAAAAGTGAGGATGTATCAAGTTATCAAAAAACATTAGATAAAGAGGATAATTCACAAAGTTCTGCAGCCAATCAATCATTTGATCAAACATTGATTAATCTATTTCCTAAAAATCCGTTACAAGCTATGAGTGAAGAAAATATGTTGCAAATTATTACATTTGCTATTTTCATTGGAATAGGTTTGATTATGGTTGGTTCGAAAGCTGAAGGGGTTTACCGGCTATTTGAGCAAACCAATGAAGTTTTAATGTATATTGTAACGATGATCATGAGCGTGTTTGCACCTATTGGTACTTTTGGTCTTGTTGCACATGCGTTTACAGGAGCAGGGTTTGGAGCTATCCAACAACTTGGTATGTATTTCTTTATAGTGTTGCTTGCGCTATTTATCCATTTCTTTGTTATATATGGTTCAGCAGTGAAATTTATAGCTAAATCAAGTCCACTGAAATTCTTTAAAGATTTTCTTCCGGCAATTACACTTGGTTTCAGTGCTTCGAGTTCTACTGCCACTTTACCAGTGTCGCTTAAATGTACTAAGAATATGGGTGTTAGACCAGAAGTAGCATCTTTTGTACAACCTCTTGGCGCTACAATCAACATGGATGGTACGGCAATCATGCAAGGTGTTGCAACGATATTTATTGCACAAATATCTGGGGTAGAGCTTTCATTTATGCAAATTATAACTGTTGTAGTCATCGCTGTAATAGCATCCATTGGTACTGCAGGTGTCCCTGGGGTTGGACTGATAATGTTAGCGATGGTTTTAAATGCCGTTGGATTGAATCCAGCAGCAATTGGTATTATCTTAGGTATTGATAGATTGTTGGATATGACGAGAACATCTGTCAATATTACAGGTGATGCTGCATGTGCACTAATCATTTCAAAAGCTGAAGATAAAAAATTAGCTGCTAAAAATGAAAGTTAATTAAATAAGAGATATAAATTAAAGATATTTAAAATTTGAGAGTGGCCCTAACATTGAAATATGCTGGCCACTCTTTTTTGTGATACGTGAGAAGTGTTGCAAATGAGTTGTTGATTTATAAAAATTTTTTTCTTAAAAAATAAACCATCATTATGATAGTTTAGTATTAGATTAACCTGATAGATGACTTATTAAGAATGAAGTACATTGTACAATTCTACAAATTTTTTACCATCTTTTCTAGGAACCTGATCAAATAGCCAAGGCTCTCCATCAGACTCCATAATCGTTATTCTAAAAGGAGTTAAAGATAGACCAAATTTAACACTTTGAAGTTCATTAAAAGGGAATAAACTTTTGATTTCATGATTTTCAATTATTCCTTTTGCTTTAAACGTAATTTTATCATTATATAACGTCAATATGCCTGGAATCATTTGCGCATTAATAAATTTCATAGAAGCACTGATAGAAATTAGTTTTGTTGAAGAATGATTATTCAAAGAAACATCCCCTTAAAATTTGTTTTAGTTAATATATCATTTTGTATAGTGTTATTCAAATTCGTGTTCATTAACAAAAAAGAAAAGTAGTGAATGATATCTATATTTCAACTGATATCAATTCACTACTTATTTGATGAACTACATTTTAATAAGCGCGATTATTTTAACGTGTCGTAATAAAGTTAAATAGGGGTGTAACCTTTAAAATTTACATATTGATAGGCCTGTTTTACTTCAGCCTCGGTAGGTGCTGTTATTTGATCTAAAGCATAAGTTAAACCTAGTGATTGCCATTTATGCACACCTAATTGGTGATATGGCAGTATTTCAAAGCGCTCAACGTTGTCGAGTGAATTTATAAATTCGCCTAACCGTATCAAATCTTTTTTATCATCTGTGAGACCTGGCACTAGTACATGTCTTATCCAAACGGGTTGATTTTTAAGAGAAAGTGTTTTAGCAAAGTTTAATATATGTGTATTAGGTTGGCCAGTTAATTTGTTATGTTTCATATTATCAATATGTTTAATGTCTAATAATATTAAGTCTGTAAACTTTAGCAAAGCATCTAATTGTTTTTCAAAAGTATGTGTATTTTTCGCTGTACCAGCTGAAGTGTCAATGCAGGTGTGAATATCATGTGCTTTTAATGATTGAAATAAGGCGGTTAAAAATTTGATTTGTAATAATGGTTCACCGCCACTGACTGTCACGCCCCCACCTGATGCATCGAAATATGGTTTGAAAGGAGTTATTTCATTTACCATTTCCTCAACTGTGACTGCGCGTGTATAATCATTTATTTTCCAAGTATCGGGATTATGACAGTATAAACATCTTAATAAACACCCTTGAGTAAATAATATATATCGTAGTCCTGGACCATCAACGGTACCCAAACTTTCAACAGAATGTAAATGTCCTTTTAACATATATAAGCCGCCTTAAATTCAAATTACATTTTTTCATGGAAAGTGCGTGAAATAACATCTAATTGTTGTTCGCGTGTTAATTTAATAAAGTTAACGGCATAACCAGAAACACGAATCGTTAATTGTGGATATGCTTCAGGGTGTTCCATTGCATCTAATAGTGTTTCCCTATTAAATACATTAATGTTTAAGTGATGTCCGTGTTGCATTGCATAGCCATCCAACATACTTGTGAGATTTTTACATTGATCATTACTTTCCTTACCAAGTGATTTTGGAACGATGCTAAATGTGTTAGAAATACCATCTTTACAACAATCATAAGGTATTTTTGCTACGGTACTTAGTGAAGAAAGTGCACCTTTTTGGTCACGTCCATGCATTGGGTTTGCACCTGGTGCAAAGGGTTCTCCGGCTTTACGTCCATCTGGTGTATTTCCTGTCTTTTTACCATATACTACATTTGATGTTATCGTTAACACACTCATCGTATGTTCTGAATTACGATAAGTTTTATGACTACGTAATTTTGTCATAAAGCGTTCTACAAGGTCGATTGCTAAATCATCAACACGTGCGTCATTATTACCATATTTTGGGAAATCACCTTCGATTTCAAAATCTGTTACAACGCCATTTTCATTTCGAATAGGTTTTACTTTTGCATATTTGATTGCAGATAATGAATCTGCAGCAACAGAAAGACCAGCTATACCTGTAGCCATTGTTCTAATGATATTTGTATCATGCAGTGCCATCTCAATACGTTCATAACTATATTTATCATGCATATAATGGATGACATTAAGTGAATTAATATATACTCCAGCTAACCAATCCATCATTTTATCAAATTTTTCAAATACCTCATCGAAGTTGAGTACTTCTGATTTTATACTTTCATATGATGGTCCGACTTGTTGACCTGATTTTTCATCTATGCCACCATTAATCGCATATAATAAAGTTTTTGCTAAATTAGCACGAGCACCAAAAAATTGCATTTGTTTTCCAATCGTCATAGCAGATACACAGCATGCAATACCATAATCATCATCATAAGATTCTCTCATTAAGTCATCATTTTCATATTGAATTGCGCTTGTTTTTATACTCATTTTTGCACAATATGTTTTAAAATTGTCAGGTAGGCGAACTGACCATAATACTGTGAGGTTTGGTTCAGGTGCTGGACCTAAATTATCTAGTGAATGTAAGAAACGGAAAGAGTTTTTAGTTACCAATGCACGTCCATCAATACCTACACCTCCAATTGATTCTGTTACCCAAGTAGGGTCACCAGAAAATAATTCGTTATAATCAGGTGTTCGAGCAAATTTAACGATACGTAATTTCATAATAAAATGGTCAATGATTTCTTGTACTTCACGTTCTGTAATCAATCCATTGTTTAAATCTCTTTCAGCATAGATATCTAAAAATGTTGAAGTACGGCCTAAGCTCATAGCTGCACCGTTTTGTTCTTTAATGGCAGCTAAATATGCTAAGTATAACCATTGTACTGCTTCTTTAAAGTTATAGGCTGGGCGACTTAAATCAAATCCATAAATATTACCTAATGTTTTTAATTCATTTAATGCTCGGTATTGTTCAGACAATTCTTCGCGTAATCGGATGACATCTTCTGACATTTCTTTAGACATATTGTTGAAATCTTCCATTTTTTTCTGCATTAGGAAGTCTACACCATATAAAGCGACTCTGCGATAATCTCCAATAATACGTCCACGGCCGTACGCATCTGGAAGTCCAGTAATGATTCCAGCCTTTCTGCAATTTAACATCTCTTTGGAGTATGCATCGAATACTCCTTGGTTATGCGTTTTACGATAGTCAGTAAATATTTTTTCAGTTTCACTATCTAGGTCATAACCATACGCTTCGCAAGCTGCTTTGGCCATACGAATGCCACCAAAAGGTTGCATCGAACGTTTGAATGGTTTATCGGTTTGGACCCCAACAATGCTTTCTAATTCTTTATTTAGATAACCTGCCTCGTGAGAAGTGATGGTAGAAGGAACTTTTGTGTCCATGTCCCACATTCCACCGCGATCACGCTCTTCTTTAGACAATTGCATGACTTGATCCCAAAGCTGAGTTGTTGCCTCTGTAGGACTTGCTAAAAATTGATCATCACCTTCGTACAATGTGTAATTGAGTTGAATAAATTCTCTTACATCTACATGATGTTGCCAGCGACCTTTTTTAAAATCATTCCATGCTGTGGATTGCATATTATTTTCTTTTAACATATCATTACCTCCAAAAGTATGTTATTTTTTTCACAATAATTATATCATTTGTTTTGTTAAAAAAATCACAAAGTTTTTGAATAATTTTAATCTAAAATGTGAAAGCTTTTGGAATCTGTATTAAAAAGTAATACACTTAATATCAATTGTAGTTCTGTTATAGAACAGTTTTTAATGTGTATATAATGATATGTCATACACAAAACAATATATAAAGTAGATTGGCAAAGGTGTTTAGTAAAAAGTGAAAACAACCATAAATTAAAGTTAAGTAGTGTTGATTGGTTGAGGAATTATAATTATTTAATTGCACAGCTTAACGAAGACGCGTTGATATACTATTAATTTTTTAAGAAGGGATATTGTAAAAGTTAAAATTAAAGAAAGTAAGTAAGATGCTTAAAAATGTCAAAGTTTCTTTTTAAAGTTGTTGAGATTGCGTTGCGCTTCGAATAAAAAGACCTGAGGCAGATATCGGTCTCAGGTCTTTTAAAGTTTTTAATTAAAAACAATAGTCTTACTACTCGCAGTGACAATTACCTTATGCAGCACATGATATTCGACAGCTTGAGCTAACACACTTGATTCAACATGCCGACCAATTTTACGTAAATCTTGTACATTGTACCGATGATTAATTCTTATAACGTCTTGATCTATGATAGGGCCCTCATCTAAATCAGAAGTAACATAATGACTTGTTGCTCCGACCAATTTAACACCGCGTTCCCATGCTTGTTTATAAGGGTTAGCACCTATAAATGATGGTAGGAATGAGTGATGAATATTGATGATTTGGTTTGGATAGTGACTGACAAAATGGTCGGATAGTATTTGCATGTATTTTGCTAAAACAATGAGTTCAACTTGATGCTCAGAACAAACATCTAGTATTTTTCTTTCCACAATCGCTTTATCTTCGTTGCTCGGTATGTAATAAAAAGGGATATGAAGCGTTTCTGCGAATTGTCTATTGTTTTCGTGATTGCTAACGATACACACAATTTCGGCAGGCAATTCATTTCTGTTAACACGTAATAAAATTTCGTTGAAAGCATGATCTTCCTTAGAAACAAAAAGTGCTATTTTTGTATGTTGTTGATTGTCAAAGAGTTTAAAATCTATTTGATGTGTTTGCAACGTTGTTTCTAAATCTTCTTTCAATGATGGTACATTTTCAAATTCCAATCTCAAATATAATTGACCTGTAGCATTTGGTGAATGGTCATATTCTGTAAAATGATCTAAATGTAGAATATTAGAATCATATTGAGCAATTTTATTAGTAATTAATGAAGTAATACCGACTTTATCTGTACAAGTTGCAAGTAATATATATTTCTCTGTCATTTTTTTACACCTCAATTATTAAAGTAACCCTGATTATAATGAAAATTCTGAAAAATGTAAATAAATGATTAATTTCTATTATTTAAGGCAAATGGTATGCCAAAAAGTAAAATTTAAGATATAATAATAAATGGTGTTTTTATATCAAAAGAGTAATAAGTGAAAAATATAATCACATTTCATACTTGTTATACGCTTACAATAAAAGTACTAAAAATGTTTAAGTTAATTATAAGATATAAGATTGATTATTTAGATAATTTCGCAAATAACAAAAAACAACGAAAATATCATTTCGCTCTTTTATTTTATCGCAAATTGTATTAAGATGTAATTTGTGTTTCAAGAAACGTGTATTATTGCAATTTCTTGTGTCCGGATAAAATATTCTTTTATGAAAGGTAGATTAAAGTAATGGATAGACAGAGTTTTACAGATTTAATTCAAACAAAATTTAAAATGGTGCGCATCGAAGCGGGTTATACGCAAGATACGATGGCACAAACAATTGGTCTTTCAAAAAAGACACTAGTACAAATTGAAAAAGAGAGAGTATTGCCAAACTGGACAACATGTGTGTCAATTTGTGCATTATTTAGAGATTCTGATGTTCTAAATAGTACTTTCGGATGCGACCCATTAGAAATGGTACAAACAATTTCACGTAACCATTGTGCGTATCCAAATCATTCGACAACAAGTGATATATATTGGAACACAGTTGATACGCGTAACGGCTATATTTTACAAAGCAACAAAGTAAGTGATATCTACCGTGTACTAAATCAGGAAACACAACCTATTTTTGGTACTTCTAAATTAAGAGAAGCTGAAACATATTTTGGTAGAGTTTCTAAAGAAGAATTAATGCACGTATAAATAAATGTACTGTGTGATAGAAGAATCATTATTTATAACATTAACTAAAAAAGTTATGGCGTATATATTGAATGGTTTAGTCACTATAGTTAATTGAAATCGGTCATGAACTAATGAACTGAACTTAATAAGTAAGTTGATATAGTTTTTGACCCATGATAAAAAGAATACATCATTTTAAGAGCGAACACGGGAAATCAAATGTTGATTGATTTCTAAATCGCTCTTTTTTTTATTTCTGTATTTTTACTAATACAAATTGAATGTACTCATAATGATTGCTACCAGCAATTTTATTTTGAAAAATAACAAATAGTATGCACATTTTTATGTTATATGTTATACAATGTAAAAATGACTGATATGATTGTACCTTCAGTTTATAACAAATTTTATTTGAAGGAGAATTAACTATGCACGCTTTTTTAATAATTATAGCGATGATGATTATTGGAGCAATAATAGGTGGCGTCACAAATGTAATTGCTGTAAGAATGTTATTTCATCCGTTTAAAACTTATTATATTTTTAATAGACGAATTCCTTTTACACCCGGGTTAATACCAAAAAGAAGAACAGAAATTGCAGATAAAATTGGACAAGTTATTGAAGAACACTTATTAACTGAAACGTTAATTAAGTCAAAATTAAATGCACCTAAATCAAGAGAAGCAATCGAATCACTAATCTTAAAACAGATCCAAAAATTAAAAGCAGATCATACGACAATTCAATCGTTGACGAAAAATTTCGATGTTGATGTTGTACAGTTTACTAATGATAAAATGTATTCAGTTATCAATAATAAATTAGAACAATATTATGCTGAACATAAAGAAACCCCTATAAATCAACTGATTCCTTCAGATATTGAAGAAAATATTGATGCAAAGGTAGATGGGGTGCCTGAGTTATTATTTGAACGCGCACGTGTTTATCTTAAATCGGAAAAAGGTGCTGCTGATATAGCATCTATGTTAGATACTTTCTTTAATGAGAAAGGTAAAATCGTAGGTTTGCTACAGATGTTTATGACAAGAGAAAGTATTGCAGATCGAATACAACATGAATTGATTAGATTAACAAATCACCCCAAAGCTAAAGCAATTGCAAAACAGATTATTGAAAATGAATACGCTACATTTAAAACAAAAGCGTTAGTAGATGTCATCAATGAAGATCAATTCGACTCGCTTAAGGTAACGGTTACCGAATTACTAATAAACTATGCAAACATAGATAGTATATCGAATCGACCATTGAAAGAATTAATGCCAGAATTTATAACATTCTTAGAAACAAAAATTTCAAAACAACTTACGGAATTAATTATTGATAAAGGATCTAAGCATATTTCTCCAATCATGAAAAAAGTTAACCTAAGACAAATGGTTGAAGAACAAATAAATTCATTTGATTTAGCATATATTGAACGTTTAATCATAGATATCGCAAATAAAGAATTGAAATTAATTATGCTTTTAGGCTTTCTATTAGGTGGCATCATAGGTTTATTACAAGGCATAATTGCAATTTTTGTATAACATATTAAATTATGTTATTGTAATATCGATGTGGTTATAACACATATACAAATAAAGGAGTGAAGCACAGTGGCAGTAAATTTATACGATCATGCAAATCAATTAGAACAAGCTTTAAGAGAAAGTGATGAATATCAAGCAATACAAAAAGCTTATGCTAAAGTAAAAGAAAATGATGAATCAAAAGCACTTTTTGATGAATTCCGCGAAACACAATTAAACTTCCAACAAAAACAAATGCAAGGTGAAGAAATTGGTGAAGAGGAATTACAAAAAGCTCAAGAACAAGCACAAAAAATCGAAAATGATTCTAACATTTCAGAATTAATGGCTGCTGAGCAAAACATGAGCCAAGTATTCCAAGAAATTAATCAAATCATTGTTAAACCTTTAGATGAAATTTACGCTGACTAATTAATTAATCAGAATGATTATTTTAAAAGTAATCTAAAGTTCTTATAAAAAGTTAAAAATATTTAATATGTTGCCATATAATGATTTTCAAAATTAATATATGGCAACAACCATAGTTTGAAGGAATATATGTACTTTTATTCAAGCATATGTATGATAAACTCAATATATTGAGAAATGAAATACAAAAGAATTGATGCCAATAAATGAATTCTTTAATTGCTGGATAATGGTTCATGTTTTATTCAATGAATCATGGTTAATATTGAATTTAAAGCTGAGACATTTATTTATGTTTCAGCTTTTTTGTTTTATCGACTGTACAATAGTCGGTGTGGTAAAATAAAGAGATACGAGGTATTAGCGTGTACATAGGTGTTAGTCCATTTTTTAAGTCTCAATATCAATGCCTGTTTTTCATGCTTTTTATAAAAACCTTTAAATAAAGGAGAACTATAAATATATGGTTAAATTTATTCATTGTGCAGATTTACATTTAGATAGTCCATTTAAGTCTAGAAGCTACTTAAGTCAATCGATATTTGAAGATATGCAAAAAAGCGCATATGAAAGTTTCAAAAAAATCGTGGATTTAGCGTTAAATGAAGAAGTAGATTTTATGATTATAGCAGGGGATTTATTTGATAGTCATAACAGAACCCTCCGTGCTGAAGTGTTCTTAAAAGAGCAATTTGAAAGACTGGCAAAAGAACAAATATTTGTTTATCTTTGTCATGGTAATCATGATCCATTATCTTCATCTATAGGAACTGAGTGGCCAGATAACGTTTCGGTTTTTTCTGAAAATGTAGAAACATATCAAACAATTACTAAAAACGGTGAAGAAATATATTTACATGGTTTCAGTTATCAAAATGAAGCGAGCTATGAAAATAAACTTGATGCCTATCCGTCAAGTCAAGGTCAAAAAGGTATTCACATAGGTATTTTGCATGGTACATATAGCAAAACGAACACAAAAGACCGATATACTGAATTTAGATTAGAAGATTTAAACAATAAACTTTATCATTATTGGGCACTTGGTCATATACACGAGCGACAACAACTAAGCGATATGCCTCAAATTCATTATCCAGGTAATATTCAAGGTCGTCATTTCAAAGAAACTGGAGAAAAAGGTTGCCTATTAATAGAGGGCGATGATTTACATCTAAATGCTAAATTTGTGCCAACACAGTTTATTCGTTTTGAAAAGGCTGAAATAGATACAAACATGACTTCAAAACAAGGTTTGTTTGACGCAATACAAGATTTTAAATCACAAGTTAGAGCTGAAGGTAAAGCAATTTATCAATTAGTAGTAAATGTCAATTCAGATGAAATTATTTCTGATCAAGATTTAATGCAAGTGCATGAAATGATTAGTGAATATGAAGAAAATGAGCATAATTTTGTGTTTATAGAAGATCTGAATATAAAGAATAAAGATGATGAAAAAACGACCCTTGTCAAAGAATTTTCAGCAGATTTGATAGAAGATAATTCAGTTTATGAGTTAGCTATGAATGATTTATATCTTAATCCAAAAGCTTCTAAATACCTAGAAAATTATGATGATTTTGATCGTCGAGAATTAATTAAACGCGCTGAATTATTATTAAAGTCAGATATGAGGGGGGAGTAAAATGAAGATTAAATCATTAGATATATATGGTTATGGTAGATTCATTCAAAGATCCATTCAGTTTGATGAAAATTTTACAGAAATTTATGGGGAAAATGAGTCAGGTAAGTCTACGATACAGGCATTTATACATTCCATTCTTTTTGGGTTTCCAACTAAGAAAGAAAATGAACCACGACTAGAGCCACGTTTAGGCAATCAATACGGCGGAAAACTTACATTGATTCAAGATGATGGTTCTTTGATAGAAATTGAACGTATCAAAGGTGCAGCAACTGGAGACGTTAAAGTTTATCTACCGAATGGTGCCATTAAAGATGAAAGCTGGTTAAAGAAAGAACTTAATTTTATCTCAAAACGTACATATCAAGGTATATTTTCATTTGATGTCTTAGGCCTACAAAATATTCATAAAAATATGGATGAAAAACAATTACAAAACTATTTACTCCAGGCTGGTGCATTAGGATCAACAGAATTTACTAGCATGCGTGAGATTTTGAATGATAAAAAAGAAGCGCTATATAAGAAAAATGGCAGAAATCCAATTATTAACCAACAGCTTGAAGAGTTGAAGTCATTAGAGCGACAAATTCGAGAAGAAGAAGAAAAATTGTCATCTTACAAACGTTTAGTAGACGATAAAGATAAAGCAGATCGACGCTTAGAAAATTTGAAACAGAATTTAAACCAATTGTCTAAAATGCATGATCGTAAACAAAAGGAATTAGCTTTACATGAGCAAACACAAGAATGGAAAACATTGGAAACCCAATTAAATATAGAACCTGTCACATTTCCTGAACAAGGCATCGATCGCTATGAATCTGCAAAAATTCAAACACAAAATTTAAAAAGAGATATTGGCTTAAGAGAAGAACGATTAACGCATTTAAAAAGTGAAAATGAAAAAATCAATGTACCTAAGCAATCTGATATTGATGCTTTTAACCATATACAACAACAAGAAAATGAAATTAAACAAAAAGAATACGAATTAAAATCAGTTAAAAAAGAAATTCAAGATAAAGAACGTGAAAAATCAGGCTTGAAGTCTAATATCGGATGGCAAGATGTATACCATGAAGTCGACAGTTCAGAGGCAATGAAGAGTCATGTAAGCGATCAAATTAAAAATAAGCAAGAACAGACTGCTTTTATTCAACAATTAGAACGCAATATTGAAGAAAATAAAATTGATAAAGAAACAAATCAAACTGAGATGGATGCATTAGAAAAAGATATTGTGTCTGATGAAAACTATGAAAAGAAAAAACAATATAACAATCGTGTATTCGAACTACAAGAGAAAAATAATTTATATCAAAAAATGAAAGAAGCTTTTGATAAAGAACAACAAGAAAATGAACGTAAACAAAATATTTTTCGATTTGCATTCGTTATATTAGCAGTTGTTGGTGTTGGATTAACTATCTTTTCATTTATTTCAGCTAATTTGGTCTTCGGTATTGTATTTGCATTACTATCTCTTGTATTTATCGTGGGTATCTTCTTAGTTAAATCGAAAGAGATAGGACATAGTGAAACCTTTTCTAATGAAATTGAAGATTTGCAACACCAAATTAATGATTTAGAAGCCAATTATAATTTGGACTTTGATTTAGATGATCAAAATAGAATTCGCGAGCAATTCCATAATGCTATTAAAACGAAAGAGGCATTAGATAAAAAAGCAAATTATTTATCTTCCAATTTAGAATCTGCACAACAACAATACTCAAAGTCAGAGAATGAGATCAACCAAATTAAAGATGAATTACATTTATCTGATAAAATTTCAGACGAACTCATTATTGATAGTATTGCGACGATGAATAAAATTAAGGATTATGACAATCATACTGTTGAATTGAACGAGCAAAAAATTGAGTTACAACAGGCATTAGATACATTTTATGAACATGCAAAAGCAGTAACCCAAAATCAATTTACTTCTTTCAACACATTATCTTTATTTCATGACGTAAATCAATGGTTAAAAGAAGAAACAACTAATTTAGATAAATGGAATAGGAATCAAGAACAAATCACATTAATAGAAAGTGAATTATCACAGCTTAAACATCGCTTACATGAGAATAATAATGTGATATCACAGTTATTTAACTTTGTAAGTGCAAATGATGAAGAATCGTATTATCATCAGCATGCTCAATATCAGGCTTATCATCAACAATTAAACCGCTTTAATGATTTAACGAAATATCTAGAAAACCAAAATTATAATTACGAAGCTAGTTCTATGCTGAGTCAAAAAACATATGCTCAACTATCTGAAGAAGATGAAGTGTTAGAAAGACAAGTTGATCATTATAATGATCAATATTTAGAAATGCAGTCAGAAGTCAGTGATTTAAAAGCTAAAATCACGGATATGGAAACAGACAAAACGTTAGCGGATTTACGTCATAAGTTCCATATTTTGAAAAATAGAGTGAATGATGAAGCAAAAGATTGGGCAAGTCTTAGTTACTTACAATCTTTAGTGGAAGGACATATTAAACAAATTAAAGATAAGCGTTTACCACAAGTGATAAATGAAGCAACAGAAATCTTTGCACATTTAACAAATGGAAATTATGTACAAGTAACTTATGCGAATGAAGATTTAATGGTAAAACAAGTGAATGGTCAAATGTACGAACCAATTGAATTAAGCCAGTCTACTAAAGAAATACTATATATCGCATTGCGTTTAAGTTTAATTAAAACATTAAAACCTTACTATCCATTCCCTGTAATTATTGATGATGCATTTGTACATTTTGATAAACATAGAAAAGAAACGATGATGAATTATCTAAGACAAATGCCCAATGATTATCAAATTTTATACTTTACATGTGTCAAAGATACAAGTGTGCCTTCAAAACAAATTATTACTTTGAATAAACCTGAGGAAGGCGGTAAATAATGAGAAATGTAGAAAAATTAAATCCTGGAGATTCAGTTGATCACTATTTCTTGATTCATAAAGCGACACAAGGCGTAACTGCTCAAGGAAAAGACTATATGACGATATATCTTCAAGATAAAAGTGGGGACATCGAAGCCAAATTATGGACTGCTACAAAGGAAGATATGCGTGTTTTAGAACCAGAAAAAATCGTACACGTTATTGGTGATGTTATTAATTATCGTGGTCGTAAACAGATGAAAATTAATAAAATTAAATTAGCTTCAGATGAAGCAGATTTAAACATACATGATTTCGTAGACGGCGCGCCACTCACACCAGAAGAAATCAAAGAAGAAGTCTCTCATTATATGTTAGAGATTGAAAATGCAAATTTACAACGCATTACAAGACATTTATTGCGTAAATATCAAACAGAATTTTTTACATTTCCTGCAGCAAGTACACATCATCATAATTTTTCAAGTGGGTTAAGTTATCATGTATTAACAATGTTACGGGTCGCAAAATCTATTTGTGATATATATCCACTTTTAAACCGCAGTTTATTATATAGTTCTATTATTTTACATGACCTAGGTAAAGTTAAAGAATTAAGTGGTCCTGTTGCAACAACATATACGGTTGAAGGTAATTTGCTGGGCCACATCTCTATTGCCAGTGATGAAGTAGCAGATGCTGCACGAGAATTAAATATAGAAGGTGAAGAGGTATTATTACTGCGTCACATGATTTTAGCACATCATGGAAAAATGGAATTTGGCTCTCCGAAACTACCACATATGAAAGAGGCAGAAATTTTGTTTTTCATCGATAACATTGATGCAAAAATGAATATGTTTGAAAAAGCATATAAGAAAACGCCAAAAGGTCAATTTACTGAACGTATTTTTGGGCTTGAGGGTAGACAATTTTACAATCCAACATCTTTAGATTAAGCGATACGGAAAATATACGCTTAAAAAAAATAAAATTGAAACATTTTGAAAGTAAAGGACTAATCCAAATTTTGATATGCTCCCTTCAAAGTTTACATTTTTAAGTGTCTACTTTGAAGGGAGCAGTTCATTAGCGTGGATTAGTCTTTTTTATATGTAAAATCATTCGTTTCTGACCGTGATTATTTACAATTAATATGTCGTATTAGAAGGTAAGAATTAGGGGGTGAGATAATCGTTTTCTATTCATGAGCATCGTATGATTTGATATAAGTAGATTGAATATGTGTTTATCCTGTGTTATATATCAGCGCAAGAGATAAAATACAATCGTCTCGAAAAATATGTGTACAAGCATAATTAATAAGTAAATATAAGTTAGTTTCATTAATAAAAAACAAAGCAAATGCCCTAGAAATTAGCATTTGCCTTGTTTACTTGTGAATTATGATTCTATTGTCCAGAGGTCATACCAGCTCCACCTTGTTGCATCGCTTGCTGTTGTTGCTGTTGTTGTTGTTGCTGTTTAATTTTATCTGGGTCTAGAATAGAATCTTCAATAGCTTTTTTAATATCTCTATCTTTATAATCTACTTTGTATTCATCTAACAGTTCTTTATAAGCGTCTGTTAGTAATTTAGGACTTTTTTGTACTTTTTGTTGGATTAATTGCGATTTTAGCTTACCTTTTTCTTTATCAAAGTCATTTTCTTTATCTGCTTTAATAATATGGTAACCATAATCTGTTTTAACTACTTTTGAAACGTCGCCTTCTTTAAGTTTGAAGAGCGCCTTTTCAAAATCTTTTTCCATTTGTCCTTTGATAACATATCCTAAGCTACCATCTTTTTTAGCCGAAGATTTATCCATTGATTCTTTTTTGGCAATTTCTCCAAATTTGTCAGGATTTTCTGATACTTGTTTTTGGATTTTTTCTGCTTTTGCTTTTGCATCTTTATCTGATAAACCTTCTTTGTCATCTTTATTCTCTTTAACTTTAATTAAAATATGCGAACCTTTTTTAGTAGATTCTTTAATTTCTTTATCAGAAATATTCACTTTATCGTTCAGTAGTGCCTTTTGATATGATTGTAATTTTTTTTGCTCTTTATAGTCACTAAGTGACATTTTTTGTTGTTTTAACATACTTTCAAATTGATCTTTGCCACCGTATTGTTTTTGTTCTTTTTCAACTTCTTTATCAATATCTTTCGTGTCTATTTTATCTTTATACTTATCTGCTAACAATTTATTTAATAATATAGAAAAAGATGTGTTTGCAACTTGCTCATCACCCATTTTATCCATTACATCTTCAACTTTAACATCGCCAGCTTTTGATGAAATAATTGTATCTTCTTTAGAATCTGTAGCGCTATTACCACAAGCACCTAATAATAATGCACTAGCAGTAACAGGAATTATAACTTTTTTAAATGTTTTCATGATTGGGAACTCCTTTTGTAAGAATAACAACGTAAATATAACATATAAAGTCGTTTTCACCAATTAGAAACCTAATATATACGACTATAGTTGTAACCATTTTATATAAAAAAGAGCGAATAAAAAAAGCAAACATTGCTGTTTGCTTAATCAAGTTCATGATTCGTATAAGGTGATACTTTGTTTAAAATATTAATACCAGTTTGATGTTCTTCAACATAAGTACCTTCATTTGAAAATAATATGATCTTTAAATAAAGAAAATCCATAACCGAATAACCTAAATTCAAAGCAATTAAAAACATTAAATAATGACCATATTGAGGGATGATAGTACTTATAAATGTGCAAACAATCGTTATAAATAAAGCTGGTGTGATTAAATCAAAACAAAAATAATATTTATTAACAGGTGTATTTACATACACATTATAAAAAGGCACAGACTTATGTTTTACTAATTTATATTTTTTAAATGACTTACGATAGGGATAGAAAAACAATAAGTGGATTAATTTATGTAAAGGGTACAAAAGCACTACTAAAATTAAAAATATTAAAAAGTGGTCGTCTGTTAATTTGGTATTTGAAAAGAAGTATAAAAGTTCGTATGCAATTAAAAATGTGATAATTGTAGTAACAAAACTAAGGAAAGCAATTCTAGGTATGCCAAAACGAGCGTTAATATCTATTTGACGTGTACATAAATACATTACGCAATCATACTCCTTTTTAAAATTTATTGAATATACTTTCGTATTATCTAACGTATTCTTACAGTCGTCAAGTTTAACTTTAAGTTAATTTTAGAGTTTGAAAAGTTCTCAAAACACTATAATGTAAGGATATTATAGTTTTTAATCAAAGAAAGATGAGTGTACTATATATTTTTTAATTCAGCATCATTTTAAAGACATAGATGTTTTTATTGTAATAAAGAAAAGAGTTATAACTCAGGTTTTCAAGTGAGTTATAACTCTTAGTTAATTGAGTTAATTATTTGTCTTTTTCAAATGCTTTTGAAATTTCTTCGCCACGATTTTGTAAATTTTCAATATGGGATTGCAAATTTTCAATATTAGGATCGATATCAGATTTAAAATCACCAATCATCGTTTTCACTTCATCACCAATAGTACTGCCAATTTCAGTACTTTCTGATTTGATTTGTGAAATGTAATTTACAATATCATTGACGTTTTGCTTTATAGTGTTGATTTCTTTATCAAATTCAGATTCAGCACCCGTAGGTCTGCGCGCTTCTGTCTCAAATTGGTTTGAATTTTTCTTATCACGATTCATTAATGCAACACCAATTCCAGTTGCAACACCAGCACCAAGACCTAGTAATAATTGAGCTGTTTTCATAAAAATTCTCCTCATTTCTAAAATTTCTGAGTCATTAATATTTTTAATATACCCTTTATCATATCAGGTAAGCATAATTAATTAAATTGTGCTGCAATTTCTTGTGCAATTTTTTTCTTTTGTTCATCGCCTATGCTTTCTTCATGTGTTTCCCATTTATAACCAAAACCATCTACTTCATTTTCATATCTTGGTAACAGATGAAAATGTAAATGGAAGACAGATTGATCGGCAAATTCACCATTATTTTGTATAATATTTAGACCATCAGGGTTAAATGCTTTTTTGATTGCGTTTGCTACTTTAGGTAAAGCAACGCCTATATGTTTCATTGTTTCACTATCCGTTTCAAAGATATTTGCAGAAACTTTTTTAGGAACTAATAAAGTATGACCTTTGGTCACTTGAGAGATGTCTAAAAATGCATAAACATATTCATCTTCATATACTTTATAACTAGGAATTTCACCATTAATTATTTTACTAAAGATTGTTTCAGACATAAATTTTCACTCCTTGTCAGATGTTTAGTAACTATTATAGCATTACTGATTAATTTCCGTCATTTTTTGAAGTAACTTTATGAACAATGTTTGATTTTTGATACAATACTATTTGTGGAGGTGCCTTATGACAGTAAAAGTAGAGCATTTAACAGGCGGTTATGGCAAAAGACCTGTGATAAAAGATATAAATTTTGAATTAAAAAAAGGAGAAATTGTTGGACTGATAGGTTTGAATGGTGCTGGGAAGAGTACCACTATTAAACATATGTTAGGCTTATTAACGCCGATGGAAGGGCAGTTAACAATTTCAGATATTGATATCAAACAAGATGTAGAAGCTTATAGACGTAAGTTGTCATATATTCCGGAAGCACCAGTCATATATGATGAATTAACGTTGCAAGAACATATTAATATGACAGCAATGGCGTATAATATAGATAAAATGGAAGCGATGAAAAGGGCAAATCCATTATTAAAAACACTTAGGTTAGAAAATGAATTAGATATATTTCCGAGTCATTTTTCTAAAGGTATGAAACAAAAAGTGATGATTATTTGTGCATTCATTGTAGATCCAGAATTATATATCATTGACGAGCCATTTTTAGGATTAGATCCTTTAGGTATACAATCTATGCTTGATTTAATGGTCGAGAAAAAAGAAGAGAACAGAACTGTATTGATGAGTACACATATTTTGGCAACGGCCGAAAAATACTGTGACAGATTTTTAATAATGGACAAAGGTCAAATCGTAGCATTCGGTAATATAGATGAATTAAGAGAACAAACAGGGCTAAGTGGTAAAACTTTAGATGAAATCTATATACATGTTACTCAAGGTGGCCAAAATTCATGAAACAAGAAGCTAAACAATTATTTAACCTAAGGAAACAACAAATCACAAAAGAGAAAAGTTATTATAATAAGTTTATATTTAATGGTCATTTTTCTGTATTTCTTGTGATTTTATTAGGTGCATTTATTTTAGGTTATGGAGATTGGTTGAAATCAATGCCTAAACATATTAATTATGCGTTAATTGCTAGTATAATCACAGCCATTACTTCCATGTTCCCAATTAGGACTTTATTGAAAGATGCAGATAAATTATTTCTCTTGCCATTTGAAAAACATATGTTTGAATATATGAAAAAAAGTTTGATTTATAGTTATGTTACTAGATTACCTATACAAATATTATTAATTATTATATTATTTCCATTATTTTATGTGCTTAATAACAAAACGTTTGGATTTTATATTATCTTTGCTGGACTAGCAATTATATTTCCGCTCTTAGGTTTATTATTAAAATGGCAGTGGTATAAATTTCGTCTTGAACGTTGGTCTTTATTTAGCATTTTGTTTGTGATATTTACATCTGGTTATTATGTAGCCTTAGATCCTAAAAATATCTCAAGTATTTTTTCAGTTATTATACTTGTTGCTCTGACTCTGTTAATAAGATATTTAAACAAAGACTATTTGTTCCCATGGGAGCATATGATTAATACAGAACAACAACATCATATGAATTATTATAAATTTGTAAATATGTTTACGGATGTAAAACAATTAGAAGAGAAAGCAGTAAGGAGAAGTTATTTAGATCCGTTATTGTGGAAACCGAAACCTAAAAAATTTAATGAAAACTATATGTATCTTTATTTATTTATTAGAAGTTTTGCTAGAGGTAAAGACGCATTTAATATTATATTACGCTTGATTATTATAGCTTTAGTTATGATGATATGGTTACATCAAGTCATCGTAGTTTTATTAATTGGTAGTCTATTTATGTATATTATATTGTTACAAATGGCTCAATTTTATACACAACAAGCATATGGTCTATGGCCTCAAGTTTGGCCTGTATCTGATAGTAAGGTCATTAAAGGATATGAACAATTTTTAAATAGATTAATGTGTATTATAGGCGTGATTTTTATCGTTACTTTTGCTATTGTTTTTCCACAATATAGTTTGTTTGGTCTCATTTACTTTCTTGTAGGATGGTTGACGATTAGAAATATAACTAAAAAATTGAAATATCAAGAAAGTTTGCTAACAGATTAAAAAATCGCTACTCAGGTTTTAGCTTAGAGCTAAATTTGAGTAGCGATTTTTAATTAGTAATCGTCAATTGGGAATAAATATCTTTCGAAGTAACTTGAATGTTGACCACTAGAACCAAAGAATTGACTTAGTGCTAGTTTATCAAAGTTTTCTTGGAAAACGGCAGACGCTTTGAAATCTTCGTAATCTGTACGACTATTAAAGCCAAAATAAATTTTATATGTTAACCCTTGATTTGGTTTTAAAAAGCGATAACTTCTATAACCTGCAAATTGTTTGAAATCAGTTGTGACATTTTCTAATTTCTTTTCTAATTGATATGCATGATCCTCTGATGTTGGTATAAAAATAACAGAATAGAAGTAATTTTCATCTAAATTCCCTTCAGACTTAATGATGTCATAAGCCAGCGGGTGTTTTAAAACCGTTTCACCTTCTGTTTCTTCTATAATAACTGAAGAATCGGAAGCTGAAAATTGTAGTAGATGATGTGTCGGATTATTCAGTCTAATTTGATTTAAATAACCAAATGTACCGTAAGATGCGTAAATTTTCATAAGTTTTCCCCCTTGAATTGTTTAAGAAACATTGCATAACTATTATAATTTACTATATATACTTCTAATATTTCAAATAAATGTAAAATAGACTTTAACAGTATTATAATTGATTTCTGTTAGAAAACAATAGTCAAATAATTAAGAATAACAAAGTGACACACTTTGTCTTTTTTATGACATTTCTATTGATTGAATACGGGAAATTAGTGGATATGGTAATATTAATAAGAATGATTATAATGTAGGAGGATTACAAGGTGCATAATAAAAATAATACAATCCTAGATATGATTAAGGGCAAAGAAGTTAAGCACACACCTGTGTGGTTTATGCGTCAAGCTGGTAGATCACAGCCTGAATATAGAAAACTGAAAGAGCAATACTCTTTATTTGAAATAACACACCAGCCAGAATTATGTGCATACGTAACACATTTACCAGTAGATAATTATAATACGGACGCTGCGGTTTTATATAAAGATATCATGACCCCATTGCAACCGATAGGGGTGGACGTAGAAATTAAGTCCGGGATAGGACCAGTAATTCATAATACGATTAAAAATATACAAGATGTTGAAAAATTAGGGAATATTGATCCGAAACGAGATGTTCCATATGTATTAGACACGATTAAATTATTAACTGAAGAAAAATTGAAGGTGCCATTGATTGGTTTTACTGGCGCTCCTTTTACCTTAGCAAGCTATATGATTGAAGGTGGGCCTTCTAAGAATTATAATTTTACAAAGGCAATGATGTATAGTGACGAAGCAACTTGGTTTGCGCTTATGGATCATTTAGTCGATATGTCTATTACTTATACGACAGCTCAAATAGAAGCTGGTGCAGAAATCATACAAGTATTTGATTCTTGGGTTGGTGCATTAAACGTTCAAGATTACAGATATTATATAAAACCAGCAATGAAAAAGTTAATTAATGGAATTAAGGCGAAATACGATGTACCCGTGATTTTATTTGGTGTGGGTGCAAGTCATTTAGTACATGAATGGAATGATTTACCAATAGATGTATTAGGTCTAGATTGGAGACTGTCTATTAAAGAAGCTAATGATTTAAATATTACTAAAACATTACAAGGGAATTTAGATCCATCTTTACTATTAGCACCTTGGGAAGTTATAGAAGCGCGATTAAAACCGATTTTAGATGAGGGCTTAGCACATGGTAAACATATATTTAATTTAGGACATGGTGTTTTTCCACAAGTTAAACCCGAAACTTTAAAAAGAATTACTACGTTTGTTCACGAATATACTCAAAGATAGTTAGACATACAAAAGGTGAACAAGATTTACATTTAATTATGTCATCTACATCTTAAAAATTTAAATAAAAGGATGATTTTAAAATGGCAAAAACAGTAGGCTTACTAGTAATGGCTTATGGTACACCTTATAAAGAAAGTGACATAGAAGCTTATTACACAGATATTAGACATGGGAAAAAACCTACAGAAGCAGAATTGCAAGACTTAAAAGATAGATATAAATTTATTGGCGGTTTATCACCACTTGCGGGAACTACGAATCGACAAGCTGAGGCATTATGTTCAGAGTTGAATAATCAATATACTGATGTTGAGTTCAAGTTGTACATTGGTTTGAAACACATCCATCCGTTTATTGAAGATGCTGTAAAGGCAATGAATAAAGAAGGTATAGATGAAGCTGTTACTGTGGTACTAGCACCACATTATTCAAGCTTTTCAGTGGGTTCCTATAATAAGCGTGCACAAGAAGAAGCGGATAAATATGGTATTACGTTAAACCATGTTGAACATTATTACCAACAACCAAAATTCATCCAATACTGGACTGAAAAGGTAAATGAAACTTTAGAGCAAATACCAAAAGAAGAACATGATGAAACAGTCTTAGTAGTATCAGCACACAGTTTACCTAAAGGACTTATAGAAAAAAATAATGACCCATATCCGAATGAATTGCATGATACTGCTGAATTATTAAAAGCTAAATCAAACATTACTCACGTTGCTGAAGGGTGGCAATCAGAAGGTAATACTGGGACACCTTGGTTAGGCCCTGACGTTCAAGATTTAACTAGAAACTTATTCGAAAAATATAATTATAAAAACTTTATTTATACGCCTGTAGGCTTTGTATGTGAACATTTGGAAGTATTATATGATAATGATTATGAATGCAAAATAATTTGTGATGAGTTAGGCGTTAATTACTTCCGTCCAGCAATGCCTAATACAGATTCACTATTTATTGGTGCAATCGTAGATGAAATTAAAAATGTTTATTAAAGGAAGCGTGAATCACATTGACTAAGAGTATCGCAATTATTGGGGCAGGCATCACAGGCTTATCCAGTGCATATTTTATAAAATCAAAAAGACCTGACATCGATGTCACAATTTATGAATCTTCTAATAGAGCAGGCGGGAAAATACAAACATATCGTAATGAGGGCTATACCATTGAATTAGGTCCAGAATCTTATTTAGGACGAAAACAAATTATGACAGATATAGCCAAAGATATAGGGCTTGAAGATCAACTCATTACTAATAAAACTGGGCAATCGTATATATATGCTAAAAATAAACTCTATCCGATTCCAGGCGGTTCTATTTTAGGAATACCGACCGACATCAAACCATTTCTCAAAACAAAATTAATTTCTCCATTGGGTAAGTTTAGAGCTGGAATGGATTTGTTTAAAAAAACTATAGATATGGATAACGATATGTCGGTTGGTGAATTTTTTAGAACGCGGTTAGGTGACGAAGTGCTAGAAAATCTAATAGAACCATTAATGGGTGGTATTTATGGCACAAATATTGACGAGCTTAGTTTAATGAGTACTTTCCCTGAGTTTAAAGAAAGAGAAGAACAATTTGGTAGCCTTATTAAAGGAATGCGATATGAGAAGGCGCAAAGAATAAAACAACGTGAACTTTATCCAGGTGCACCTAAGGGACAATTTAAACAGTTTAGACATGGATTGAGTTCGTTTATAGAATGTTTAAGAGACAATTTGGTAGCAAAAGGTGTTAATATTAAATATCAAACGGCTGTTAAAGATATTACAGCGTCACAGAAAAAATATGAAATTAAAACAGTCAATGAGAAGCGCATCTATGATAGTGTCTTAGTTACAACGCCACATCAAAATTTCTTACAATGGTTTGGTAATGATCCTGCTTTTGATTATTTTAAAAACATGGATTCTACAACAGTAGCAACAGTCGTACTTGCATTTGACGAGGCAAATATCATCAACAATTATGATGGCACAGGATTCGTTATTGCTCGTACAAGCGATACGAATATCACGGCTTGTACTTGGACAAGTAAGAAATGGCCATTTACAACACCTGAAGGTAAAGTGTTAATTAGAGCTTATGTTGGTAAACCAGGTGATACGGTAGTTGACGATCATACAGATGAAGAACTCGTGAAAATTGTGAAAAATGATTTGAGTAAAATGATGAGCTTTAAAGGTTCGCCTGATTTTAGTATTGTAAATCGTTTACCTAAAAGTATGCCTCAATATCAAGTAGGACATATTGAACAAATTAAATTGATACAATCGCATATAAGACATAATTATCCTAGATTACGTATTACTGGTGCGTCATTTGAGGCTGTTGGGTTACCTGATTGCATAAAGCAAGGAAAAGAAGCGGTTGAAGAGATTTTAGATGAAATCTAAATAAATAATAAAAAAGTCATTTTCTACTTTGTTAATTTTTAATTATTGTAGAATTGGCTTTTTTTACTATGTTGAAACTTACAATACTGGTGAAATATATGAGATACTTTAAATGTAATATTTGTAAATGGGGGATTGATTTATGACAGATATAGTAATAGTACATTCAAAATTAGGTGATTCAACGAATCATTGGTATGAATGGTTAGCAAATAACCTTACATTAGAAGGTTACGTAGTTACACTTTTTAACATTCCGAAAGAACAAAATAGTGATATACGTAAATGGCTCAATGTTATGAATGAACAGATCCATATACGTAAACAGGATACCTATTTTGTAACTCATGGTTTTGGTACAATTGCTTCACTTGAATTTATTCAAAATAAAAACATAAACAATATTGAAGGTTTATTCAGTATCTCAGGTTTCAAAGAGGATGCACAAGAGATTGATGAGTCGTTGAAATTAGATGATAAAATCATTAACTATGATAAAGTTAAAGAAAAAGTGAATGAATTTTATGGTTTGTGTGCAAAAGACGATAAACATGTTTCTTACAAAGAAACAAAGCGTTTAATGGATGAATTGAATGGCAAATGTAAAATTACTGATTTTGGAGGACACTTCATGGAAGATGATGGTTTCACGACATTTACAAATTTACAAAGTAAAATGATGGGTATCATGAGTAAATAGATTGAATAAACCTACGACGGTCTATAATTATACAGCACAATACGGGGAAATAAGTTTTATATTTCAATTATAAAATGAACAGTCTTTATAGCTTGCTTATATTTTAAGTAAATATGGGTAAGCTATAAAAATAAACAAATATGTGTCATTTCTTAACTAAAATTATAATATTATAGTTATATTCCTTTTTTACACAAAATACTTTAATGAAAGCATTGACGAAAGCTACAAAAGTTAATATACTAAATAAGTATTCAGAAATGAGGGGAGCTTAACCACTCATTATGACATTTAATTTTTAATTATAAATCAATTATTTGTAAATTAATTTTAAAATAATGTTGATTTTGTAATGACATTATGGTATATTTAATAGGTAGGCGTCATTAATAATATTAACGCGGGATGGAGCAGTTCGGTAGCTCGTCGGGCTCATAACCCGAAGGTCGGTGGTTCGAATCCGCCTCCCGCAATTACATAGTTTGGTCTCGTAGTGTAGCGGTTAACACGCCTGCCTGTCACGCAGGAGATCGCGGGTTCGATTCCCGTCGAGACCGCCATTATTGATTTACCATTAAGGTTCAGTAGCTCAGTTGGTAGAGCAATGGATTGAAGCTCCATGTGTCGGCAGTTCGACTCTGTCCTGAACCATTTTATTTTTGGCGGTTGTGGCGAAGTGGTTAACGCATCGGATTGTGGTTCCGACATTCGTGGGTTCGATTCCCATCAACCGCCCCATAATCGTTATCAAGCGGGTGTAGTTTAATGGCAAAACCTCAGCCTTCCAAGCTGATGTTGTGGGTTCGATTCCCATCACCCGCTCCATTCAAATTAATCCACAGTAGCTCAGTGGTAGAGCTATCGGCTGTTAACCGATCGGTCGTAGGTTCGAGTCCTACCTGTGGAGCCATGGCCCCGTGGTCAAGCGGTTAAGACACCGCCCTTTCACGGCGGTAACACGGGTTCGAGTCCCGTCGGGGTCATACAAACAGAAGTGAAATATCGCTTCTGTTTTTTTAATTCTATATTGGAGAGTTGTCCGAGTTGGCCGAAGGAGCACGCCTGGAAAGTGTGTAGGCGCCACAAGCGTCTCGAGGGTTCGAATCCCTCACTCTCCGTTAATTCTATAAAACCCGTTATACATCGTTATTTAAAACGTTGGTATAACGGGTTTTATATTTATCGATAACTTTGTTGGATACTATAGATGAATTTTGATGTTTTCTAAGTTATTGTATACAATAACTTAGGGAGCAAACTGCGTCTTAATTTCTAATATTTGATTTTGCGATTAAGGGATTATGAGCCATCTTAGGACATCGTTCTATTTATTATAAGTGTAACGATTTTTCGTTATTTGATGATTGCGTTAAACAAATATTATTGTTTGTCAATTTTAATTGCAATATCTTCTAATTTATCTCTTATTTCTTTTAGAGTATGGCTTTCTGAAAAAGTGAAATGGAACGGTGTATTTTTGTTAGTTTTTGCATATATCGTTATGAGGTCGTAGTACAAGCCTTGCTCAATTTCGTATTTAATAAATTTCATTTTATTGTGATCTCCTTCATCATATATATAAATAAAAACGTTTATCTTTCTTCTTATCTAATATGGTGTAAGTAAACGAAGAGTGTGGGATTCGAACCTCTGATGCCTTAATAATCTATTATGATAAAGAAGAGTCCTTCTACAGATCATGTTTTGTTTATGTGTTTATAATTAGTTGAAACGAAGTCATTTTTATTATCATATCACCAAAATTCATCGCATACAACTTAAATTTTGACTATTTTACAAAAGAAATGTAAACAAATAGTATAAATATGTATTTACGGTAAAAGAAACTAATAAAATGCACCAACACTGTTAAATCAAAGTAAAAACGTTATAATAGTCTTTGAGATGGAGGAATGACAGATTGGAATTTTGGTTGAAAACGCAAGCAAAACAAAATGGAAATAAAGTATTTATTGATGATGGTCTTAATAAAATCACGTTTGCTTCAATGTATTACGAAGCAAGCCGTTTAGCTTATCAAATAAAACAGTTGAAGAAAAAGCGTATAGGAATATATATAGAAAATCATATTGAATCTATTACTTTGATTAATGCGTTGTGGCTAGCAGGTGTTGAAATCGTGATGTTAAACACGCGTTTAACCAAAGAAGAAATACAAAACCAGTTACATTCTATTGAAACTGATACAGTAATTACTACTACCAATTTAACGTTACAAGATATAGTCATAATTGATTTTGATGTATTGAAACGTGAAGTTTCTAATAATACTTATGAAGCTATATTCAATATGGACCAAATTGCTTCTATTATGTTTACTTCTGGAACAACAGGACCACAAAAAGCTGTTCCTCAAACATTTGGCAACCATTATGCAAGTGCACTGGGTTGTAAACAAAGTCTAGGGTTTAATCAAGACACAAAATGGTTATCTGTATTGCCTATTTATCATATTTCTGGATTAAGTGTCATATTAAGAGCGCTGATTCAAGGTTTTACAGTACGTATTGCAGCGAAGTTTAATTCACATAGGATGCTTGAAATAATAGAAAAAGAATTACCAACGCATGTATCATTGGTTCCTCAAACTTTAAAATGGTTAATGGATGAAGGGTTGACTCATCCGTATAATATTCAAAAGATATTATTAGGCGGGGCTAAGCTTTCTAGTACATTGATTGAAAATGCTTTGAAATTAGGATTGCCGATTTACAATTCATTCGGAATGACTGAAACATGTTCCCAATTTTTAACAGCATCGCCAAGTATGTTAGCTGAGCGCTATGATACCGTCGGAAAACCAAGTGAAAATGTTTTTGTGAAAATAAAAGAACCGAATAACCAAGGACATGGTGAACTACTTATCAAAGGTGACAATGTTATGAATGGATACCTATATCCTGAAGATTTAATAGATACGTTTGAAAATGGTTATTTTAAAACGGGAGATATTGCTGAAATAGATGACGATGGATATGTAATGATTTATGACAGACGTAAAGATTTGATCATTAGCGGTGGTGAAAACATATATCCATATCAATTAGAATCTGTAGCAAAACTACACGAATCAATTACTGATGCAATGTGTATCGGAGAGCATGACAGCACGTGGGGGGAAGTACCTTATTTATATTATGTTTCAAAAACAAAATTATCCAATGAAACATTAATCGAACATTTTAAATCACATATAGCGAAATATAAAATCCCAAAATATTTTAAACAAGTAACAGAATTACCTTATACATCAACTGGTAAACTACAACGAAAACATTTAAAAAATTAGGCGTGAAAATTTATGAAATTGAGCGAAATGAAACTTTATATTTGTAATAATGATTTTAAACATTCAATTATTACTCCTAAGGTAAAATTGGACAAGCGTAAAGCACTTATTATTGAATTTATTACGGATAAGCAGAAACATTATTTTGGAGAGTGTAACGCTTTTGAAACAGACTGGTATGATGATGAAACGATAGAAGTAGTTTATGACCAAACAATAAAGTGGTTTGAATCTTTTAAGAATATTGAGTTTGAATCCTTTTCGGAAGTTCAAAACGCGCTTCAATGTTTGGAAAAATATCCAGCTACACGAAGTATGATTGTGATGGCCTGTTATCAAATTTTTTTCCAATTAGAGACGTTTAATGTGCCTTATGGTGCCACGGTTAGCGGCCTAACGGATAAACAAATTAAGGACTTAAAAGTCACACAACCACAACGCATAAAAATAAAATGGTCGGAAACGATTTTAGAAGATGTTAAGCGATTGCAGAGATTGCTATTTAAACCTCAAATTGTCATTGATGCCAATGAATCTGTTAGAGATAACGAAGTTGAGAAAATCATGTTACTTTCAAGCAGTGAAATTCTTTATTTAGAAGAGCCTTTTAAAGATATAGAAAAAGTAAATCATTTTAAAGATACGGAATTACCACCTATAGCTATTGATGAGAAAGCAGTATCTTTGAAAACAATTTTATATTATATTGAAAATTATAAAATCGATGTTGTCATATTAAAACCATTTAGACTCGGTGGTATTGATAAAGTCATGGAAATCATTGAAATATTAGAACAAAAAGATGTGAAATTTGTCATTGGCGGTATGTATGAATATGGTTTAAGTCGTTATTTTACTGCTTTATTAGCAAGATATACAACTTATCCAAGTGATATTACACCACAAGGTTATTATTTTGAAAATGATATTGTAGCACATTCAGGCATATTAAAAAGAGGTTCAATTTATTTTGAACCTCCTTTAGTAAACAAAGATAATTTAATGCAGATTGATTAATGTTTATGCTTTTTATCTTTTTTTAAAGGTACTGGATCAAATCCACCTTTGTGGAGTGGATGACATTTTGAAATACGTTTAACACCTAACCAAGTACCTTTAAAGGGGCCAAAAACTTCTATTGCTTCTCTAGTATATTCAGAACAAGTTGGGTAAAAGCGACATGTAGCTGGTGTCATAGGAGAAATGAAATGTTGATATATATAGATAAGTCCTAGAAAGATTTTTTTCATAAAATTTTGCCTCCAACAATTTACATCGCATTGATAGTTTAACATATATAAAGGGAGATTGATGTTTGTGAAGTTTAAAGATAAAGAAAATGATGATGTTTTTTTATCGTTTAAAGATGAAAATGATATACCAGATGCAGACCATGTCTTAGTTATTCCAATATATCAAGGACAATTGCTTTTTACCAAACATAAAATAAGAGGTATAGAATTTCCTGGTGGCAAAAGAGAAGCAGGGGAATCAAGTGTACAAGCGTGTGATAGGGAATTGTTTGAAGAAACAGGAGCGCTTATTAATTTTAAAGATAGACATTATATTGCTCAATATTGTGTTAATCGTCAAAATGGCATACCTTTTACAAAAGATGTTTTCATGGTTAAAGTAGATCGATTACAAACGAAAAATGATTATTTAGAAACTGATGGGCCATTAATTTTCAATAGTATCTCAGATATTTCAGAAGCATATAAAAGTTATTTATTGAAAGATGCTGCAATTTTAAAATGTTTAGAGAGAGTGATCGAGCTTGGATTTTATTCACAGAAAAAGAATGCCGATAGAAGTACCTGACCATATTTTTGATGAAGTCACTTATGAAGTGGATGAGATTAATGTTAGAGGTTTATTAATGCAACCACATAAAAGTGTAAAAAGAATAGTTATATATTTGAGAGGTGGTAAAGGACAAGTTGGTAAAGTAAGAGCAGGACGTTTAATGCAATTTTCAGATGCTCAAACACTTGTATTTGGACCTTATTATAGAGGTAACAATGGTAGTGAAGGTAAAGATGAATTTTATGGTAGGGATTTAAATGATGTAACCGTGGCTGTTCGAATATTAAATGCAATGTACCCTGATGCATATATTCATATGATAGGATTTTCCAGAGGTGGATTACAAGGTCTGCTTACATTTCAAGATTTACCAGTTACAAGTTTTATTATTTGGGGTGGTGTGTCTGATATTCACCTCATGTATGAAGAAAGAATAGATTTAAGAGGTATGTTGAGAAGGATGATCGGACATCCAAAGAAACAAGCAACAGCATATAAGCAAAGGGATGCGATTGCTAATATACACGCCGACAGTCCACCTATACTTATTGTACATGGTGGTAAAGATAAACAAGTTGGGATCCACCAAGCCTATTATTTGGAAACACAATTGAAACATATTGGCTCGACTTATCAAACATTTTATCAAATGGATGAAGATCATGTACCAAGGCCATTTGCAATGAAAACAGCGTTATATACAGTTAAGCAATGGATGGATAAAGTAGAAAAAAATAAAAGAATTACTAATAAAGCACATGGGCTACAATTATAATGTAGTCCATGTGCTTTATTAAGTATTTATTTAAAGCCACCATTTTGTGCTAAATCTGAAACTTCATCACCAAATTTTTCGAAATTATGTTTAAATCTGTCGATTAAATCTTGAGCTTGTTCTCTATATGCCTCTGGCTTACTCCAAGCATTTATTGGATTTAGTAGTGTTTGAGGTACGTCTTCAACTTCCACTGGTATATTTAATCCAAACATATCATCTTGAATATATTCTGTATCTCTTAGTTGTCCAGTGATTGCTTGATTAACCATTTGTCTCGTATAACTTAAACTAATACGGCGTCCTGTACCATATTTACCACCAGTCCAACCGGTATTCACTAAATAAACATCCACATCATGTTTATCAATTAAGTCGCCTAGTAAATCTGCATAAACTTTAGCATGTAAAGGTAAGAAAGGTGAGCCGAAACATGTTGAGAAAGATGGTTCTGGTTCAGTGATACCTCTTTCTGTTCCTGCAAGTTTAGCTGTGAATCCACTTAAAAAGTGATACATCGCTTGATCTTTGCTAAGTTTTGAGATAGGAGGTAAAACGCCAAAAGCATCAGCAGTAAGGAAAATAATCGTATTTGGATGTGCTGCTTTGGAAGGTGTAACGATATTTTCTATATGGTTGATTGGATAAGCGGCTCTTGTATTTTCAGTGTAATAGTTGTCATCAAAGTCGACATCGCCTTCTTCATCTACAACAACATTTTCTAAAATTGTACCGTATTTAATTGCTTCATATATTTGAGGTTCCTTTTTGTAAGAAAGGTTGATTGCTTTTGCGTAACATCCACCTTCGATATTAAAGATACCATTTTCATTCCAACCGTGTTCATCATCACCGATTAATTTTCGAGTTGAATCTGCTGAAAGTGTTGTTTTTCCTGTACCAGAAAGTCCAAAGAATAGAGCTACATCACCTTTTTCACCAACGTTTGCGGAGCAGTGCATACTCATTATATTATCTTTAGGCAGTAAGTAGTTCATTACGGAGAAAATACCTTTTTTCATCTCACCAGCGTATTCAGTACCGCCGATTAAAATGACCTTATGTTTAAATGAAGTAATAATAAATGTTTCTGAATTTGTGCCATCTATATTTGGATCAGCTTTAAAATAGGGTGCTGATACAATCGTAAAGTCAGATTTGATTTCTTCTGCTTCTTCTTTTGTTTCAGGACGAATAAACATATTTTGTGCGAAGAGATTATGCCAAGCCAATTCGTTGACAACCGTTAGTTTGAGTTGTGAATCTTTATCGCTACCTGCATAGCCTTTAAATACATATAATTCATCTTTTTCATTTAAATAATTTAATACTTTATCATATAATTTTAAAAATGTGTCTTCTTCAATAGGTTGATTGATATTTCCCCAATCAATATCATCTCTGTATGATGGTTCATTAACAATAAACTTATCTTTCGGTGAACGACCAGTGTATTTACCCGTTTTAGCGTTAATTGCACCTAGTTCGGTTAGTTCTCCTTCATTATTATTAAGAATTTTCTTATACAACTGTGTTGTAGATTGTTGAAATAATGAAGACTTCTTGTCCAAAATGTTTTGAACTTTTTTTGTGTAAGTGTATGTATCTACCGCCATACTATATCCCTCCAACGCTATTAAATTAATGTAAGCCTTTACAATTACAGAGTATAACACATATGATTGATTAGTCCACACCATTTTTAAAGGAATTTAAATAAATATCAAATTGACATTAGTACTTAGTTTCGGTACTATAGTGATTAACGGATTCTCTTATCCTGAGTGGCGGAGGGACATGGACCCAATGAAGCCCAGCAACCTCTTCTTACAACGAAGAAAGGTGCCAAACCGTTTGCGGACAAATAGCGTCTGAACGATAAGAGCGAATGGACGTATAAGGGCCTTCTCTCTATTCATATAGTGAAGAAGGCTTTTTTTAATGAGCTCAATAAAAGAGAATTTTCGTAATCAAAGACAAAGGAGCAAGTTAATTTATGACTTATAATAGAAGATTATTTACTTCAGAATCGGTTACAGAAGGGCACCCAGATAAAATCGCTGACCAAGTGTCTGATGCAATTTTAGACGAAATATTGAAAGATGATCCTCATGCGCGGGTTGCTTGTGAAACTACCGTGACTACGGGTATGGCATTAATTTCAGGAGAAATTTCTACAGCTACATATGTAGATATCCCTAAAGTTGTAAGAGAAACAATTAAAAACATCGGCTATACACGTGCTAAATATGGTTACGATAGTCAAACGATGGCAATATTAACAGCTATTGACGAGCAATCGCCTGATATTGCACAAGGCGTCGATAATGCATTAGAATATCGTGATAATTTATCAGAAGAAGAAATTGAAGCAACTGGTGCAGGTGACCAAGGTTTAATGTTTGGTTATGCGACAAACGAAACGGATACTTATATGCCGTTACCAATATTTTTATCTCATCAATTAGCTAAACGATTATCAGATGTGCGAAAAGATAGTATTTTAAAATACTTGCGTCCAGATGGAAAAGTTCAAGTAACGGTGGAATATGATGAACAAGATAAACCACATCGTATAGATACAATTGTCGTTTCAGCTCAACATGCGGAAGACATTACTTTAGAACAAATTCAAGCTGACATCAAAGAACATGTCATATACCCAACAGTACCGGAAGGATTAATTGACGATAATACAAGAATTTATATTAATCCAACTGGACGATTTGTAATTGGCGGGCCTCAGGGTGATGTTGGTTTAACTGGTCGTAAAATTATCGTAGATACATACGGTGGTTATGCACGTCATGGAGGAGGTTGCTTTAGCGGTAAAGATCCTACAAAAGTAGATCGTTCAGCTACTTATGCTGCGCGTTATGTAGCCAAAAATATTGTAGCAGCTGATTTAGCGGATAAATGTGAAGTTCAACTCGCATATGCCATTGGAGTGGCTGAACCAGTATCGATTGCAATAGATACTTTTGGAACAGGAAAAGTAAGTGAAACAGAACTAGTAGAAGCAGTTAGAACTCACTTTGATTTAAGACCAGCAGGCATTATTAAAATGTTAGATTTAAAACATCCAATATATAAACAAACGGCAGCGTATGGTCACTTTGGAAGAACAGATATACTGTTACCTTGGGAAAAATTAGATAAAGTAAATTTATTAAAAGATAGCGTAGAAATATAAGCGTGACGTAATTAATTTTTTAAACTTTACTATCGAATGATGAACTCATATCTATTATAATTAAGTTACTGAACACATAAAGGAGCGTTGTTGTTATGAATTCATTTGGCCCGATGGAAATTGGACTAATCGTGGCAATTGTCGTAGCAGTTATTTGTTTGATCTTATTTTTAGTTGCTTTGAAAAGTAAGAAAAAAGCACAGCAAACCATTGAGGAGCAATATAAAACAAGAGAACAAAAACTTAGCGATGAACATGATGAAGAGTTAGAAAAAGAAAGAATTGAAAATAAAAAACAAGTTACTAAACAAAAAGAGGACTATGAAGCTACAGTAAATGCAAAAGAGCAAGAAATAGATGCATTAAAACTTTTCTCTAAAAATAAAAGTGAGTATGTAACGGATATGAGATTAATTGGTATTCGTGAACGCTTAGTTAATGAAAAACGTATTCGTCCAGAAGATATGCATATCATGGCAAATATTTTCTTACCGAAAAATAACTTTAGTGATATACGCCGTATAAGTCATTTAGTACTCACACGTACTGGACTCTATCTCATAGATTCACAGTTGTTAAAAGGTCATGTATTTAATGGCATTAATGCTAACCAATTCAAAGAACAACCGATGATGGAGCAAGTGTTTGAAACGTTAAACCTTGACAAACAAACGGCACAAACCTTAGTTATGGACCAAAATGATGACAAAGATTCTTTATCATTTGTAAATTATACGAATTATTTAAATGAAATTGAAAAACTAGCTGGTGAATTACAAACAGAATTAAACTTGAAATTCACACCGACATCAATTCTTTATTTTAATCCTAAAGATGAAGGTGCTGTGACAATTTCAAATTATGCACAAAGTACTAATTCTAAAGTGCTAGTTGGACCAGAACAACTTGATGAATACTTTAATAAGTTTGTTTTTCATGGTCGTATCCAGTACAATGTTGAAGATTTACAACGTGTGATGGATGAAATTGAAACATTTAACTAATTAAGTATCAAGAATATAAATCTTGTTATAATAGCTCATAAATGAATTTTTTCAAAAATTTATTTATGGGCTTTTTTACTTGTATTTTATAAGTGTGAACTTACTTTTCTACGAGCAAACTTTAATATAAATTATCTGGTTTGATTTGCCTATCAAAATATATGTATCTAAATTGCTATTTATTAATGTTATTCTAATTCTATATAATACCAATATATGTATAGGTCATTAAACAATAGGATTAAAATAACTTAACAAATGTGTTTTTGGTTTAGGAAAAGAATCGAATTTTTTTTAGAAGGTTATGACTATAGCTATTTGTTAAAAGTCTATATCTAAGTATATAAGTAATTTATTTAGACAAATTATTTAAAATTTAGGCATTTTAATTTAATTGTTTGATAAATTTGATTATTATTATAGATAGTTTAATAGTAAAGGGGAGTTTAAATTTGGAATTTGTAACATTTTATAATGGTAATGAAATGCCAATCATAGGCTTAGGTACTTTCCGAGTTGAAAATAATGATCAATGTAAGGATGCAGTAAAACATGCAATTGAAAATGGGTATAGACATATTGATACTGCAATGATATATGATAATGAGGAAATGGTTGGACAAGGCATTGCAGAAGGATTAGCATCCACAGGATTAGATAGAAGTGATCTTTTTGTTACATCCAAATTATGGCTTGATGATTATGGTCGCAGCAATGTGGCGGAAGCTTATGAGACTAGTTTAAGTAAGCTAGGATTAGACTATTTAGATTTATATTTAATGCATTGGCCAGGCTTAGATGAAGCATTGATGATAGATACTTGGCAAGGTATGGAAGATTTGTATAAAAATGATAAAGTTAAGAATATTGGGGTTAGTAACTTTAATGCAGAACATTTAGAAGCATTACTTGCTCAAGTTTCAATTAAACCTGTAATTAACCAAGTTGAATTTCATCCTTATCTCACACAGTCAGAATTGAGAAGATATCTTGAAGTTCAAAATATACACGTAGAATCCTGGTCACCATTAATGAATGCACAAATTTTGGAAGATGATATAGTTAAGTCAGTAGCATCAGAAATAAATAAAACACCAGCACAAGTTATAATCAGATGGAATATTGAACATGGAGTTGTAGTGATACCTAAATCTGTCACACCATCTAGAATTGAAGAAAATTTAAATGTATTTGATTTTGAATTAACTAAAGAACACATTGAACGTTTAGACAGTTTAAACGAAGATAAAAGAATTGGTCCTAATCCATCAGAGTATAGTGGACACTAATAGAGTAATTGCATTTTGAATAAGACCGTAAATATAGTAGATTAAAACTATATTTACGGTCTTTTCTTTTTATGTAAGTTAAATCATAAAATATCCTAATAAACATGAAATGAACGCTACTACATATTGTAAAATTGAATAAATAATAAAATGAAATATCTGTTTGTTTGGTGTTAACATTTGAACTAATTCAGATGATAAAGTTGAAAAAGTAGTTAGTCCACCAAGAATTCCAACAATTAAAAATGTGTTAATCCAAGTAACGTTTAAAGTCAGTCCCATGCATAGACCAATCAAAAAACTACCTAAAATATTTACGACAAGTGTTGCAATCGGGTAAGTACTATTAATTCTATTGTTAAAGAAATTAGTAACAAATGCACGAATAACTGCGCCTATTCCGCCACCTAACATAACTAAAAAAAACTGAGTCATGATAAACGCGCCCCCATTCTAACTCCAATATAACAAACCAATATACCTATGATATAGCTGAGTAAAGCATAGGTTACTAACATGACATATGCTTGTTGTTGTAATAATCCAACAAGTTCGAATTGAAACGTTGAAAAAGTAGTCAGTGCACCAAGTAATCCAGTAGTTATACCTTTTTTGAGTAGTGGATTGTTTCTAAAATACTGTATCGCTAAAGACCCTAATAAGCCCATTAAAAATGCACCTATGATATTCGCGAAAAATGTGCCAGTTGGAAATCCTTCAGTACTATTAAAAACAGATAATAAATAGCGAATGAATGCGCCAATGGCACCGCCAACAAAAATATACAAATATTGCACTATGATATCTTCCTTTCAAAAAAATAAACTACAAAAGTAGTATAACTTTTGTAGTAGGATTTAGAAAATAATACCAAATGTTGAGAGAGAAGCTAAGATATGAATTGCTATCACAATTAATATTATATAAGGTAAAACTTTGCTAACTGGACGAATCCAATCTGAATCTTCATGTAAATTTTTAATAGATTTATCAGAAAAGATAATAGCAAGTATTAAAATAATAGCATTGATAATACTACAAACAAAAATGAGTTTAATCATTGAATTAAAGTGCATATTTAATAGAGGGTTTCTAGTATTAAAATAAAAGCTAATTATAATTAAAATGCATGATAAATAAAAATAAAGTTTTGAACGTGCCATAATAACCTCCTAATGCAATTTATTAAGTTATAATACCATAAATTAACTTAAAGTTAACTAAATTTACAATAAGAAAAGTTTTTAGTTAATAACAATATAGATTATAAAGCTTGTTTTTAGTGATATTAGATCTGTTACTGATACTATTATTTTCAGAAATTAATCATTTATAAGCAGAAAAATAGAATTTATGAAATAAAGGTGGTATAAATAAAGTGTATGGTTTAAACCGTTATAAAAATAATTCTTTATAGAATTATTTATTTTAGTCAGGAGGAATTAGTAATGGCAAATTTAAATGTTGAAGTGTTTGCAGATGGTGCAGATATTGAAGAAATGAAAGCAGCTTATAAAAATAAACAAGTAGATGGTTTTACCACAAACCCAAGTTTAATGGCAAAAGCAGGTGTAACAGATTATAAAGCATTTGCCGAAGAAGCTGTGCGCGAAATTCCTGACGCTTCTATTTCATTTGAAGTATTCGCAGATGATTTAGAAACTATGGAAAAAGAAGCGGAAATTTTAAAACAATATGGCGATAATGTTTTTGTTAAGATTCCAATTGTAAACACAAAAGGTGAATCAACTATTTCTCTAATTAAAAAATTATCAGCAAACAATGTTCGTTTAAACATTACTGCTGTTTATACTTTAGATCAAGTTAAAGAAATTACTAATGCTGTAACAGAAGGTGTTCCAACATATGTATCTGTATTTGCTGGACGCATTGCAGATACAGGAGTAGATCCAATTCCATTGATGAAAGAAGCGGCTGATGTTACACACAGTAAAAAAGGTGTGAAATTATTATGGGCAAGCTGTCGCGAAGTCATCAATGTCATCCAAGCTGATGAAGTTGGCGCGGATATTATTACATGTCCGGCAGATGTAGTTAAAAAAGTGAATAATAATTTAGGACGCGATATAAACGAATTATCTGTTGATACAGTTAAAGGCTTTGCAAAAGATATCCAAAGTTCTGGTCTGTCTATTTTATAGTCGTAAACGCAGTTAGTTCATTTCTGTAGCTACTCCCAAATGATGGAAAAAACACTTTCATTGAATTCATCATAAAATGAATTCTTATGAAAGTGTTTTTATTATCATCTACCTTGCTTATACACACTCAAAGTTAAAGTATAGTTACTGAAGTAAAAGTTATTTTATTATTAAGCAATTAACTAAAGTTATAATATTATGAATTAATAATGAATGAAACGATTAAATAATGAGCGATTATAGAAGCGAAATCATTTACTATTGGGTAAGCGATGGAAAGTTGTATTTCAATTCATTGTTGGCGTTGATTAAAGTAGGATTGAATAAATTGAATTTATGTGGTTACTTGATTGAAATAAAAAACTATAGAATAGCATGGATAAGCAAAGGAAATATAATTTGATTGCAAAATTTTTTATAATATTATTGAAACCATAAGATAAATAACTTATCCTGTATATTGATAGTATAAGTGTGATACTTTTAAGGAGAAACTTTAATGAAAGCAAATATTTTTAAACAGAAAGTTAAAAAGCATTTATGGTTTTTAAATAAAAAAGAAAAACAACAACTAGATCAAGTGTTATCGAAAGTCTTGGATAAAAACCATGAGGAAGAACTCAATCGACCGATTGCGTTTTCCAATCAATTTTTGAAAAATTATATCTTTGAAGAAAAGGTAGTTTCATCAGCTTATTTCTTCATGTTATTAATTGGTATTTTAATTACATATATTATTTTATTAGGATTATTCTTATTTGCTTTATTGACAAGTTTGTCGTCAGTCCAATTTTTTATTAAACCAGAAGTTGATTTATCTAGTATTATCGTTGTATTGACACTCATAGGTGCGCTACTATTATTGGTGATTAGTCTATACTTAATTAAGGTCGCAACAGGTTATTTTACGAAGAAGCTATTAGAATATAAGCATAATAGAGCGCTATGATGCGTTAAATTAAAAGGTGAGAAAGTGTGATGCTTTCTTGGCATTTTTTATATACAAAAGTGTAGGGTGCATCTACAATGATGAATGTAGCATTTTCAAAATAAATTGTTGTTTGTTCATTATTTGATTTAATCCCAACAATCGCATTTGCATTGATATAATATTGCAAGGGTGCGCGTCTCGCTTTAAGCGGAAATAAAGTAATATCTGGATTAATAAATATAGGGACCATTTTTCTGATTTTTAAAACTTGTTTAGCTTGTTTTGTTTGATAAGATAGTGATAAACCATAGGTTTCTAGAAGGTAAGTAAGTGTAGGCATGATTGAAGTAGGATAGTGAAATTGATGCGTGGTATATTGCCCGACTGTTATGATTTCATTTCCAACAACGGATTTGAGGTATAATAATTTTGTAAACTTTGTCATTTGCCAACTCCTATTTTTGATTTATTCCGTAATATTTAATGTATTTTATTTGCACCTTTTTCCGATAATTTTTTATTGTAGAAACAGAGCAGTTCAACATTGATGCAATCTCAAATTGTTTATAGCCTAGCAATTTTAAGTTAAGCCAATTTTTTTCATTAGTAGTTAATAGTTGCAAAAACTGTTGGTATATAATTTGATGATTCATTTGATCAAACAGGATATTTTCTCGTTCTTTTAAATCTGGAGAATTTATTGTAATTTCTAATTGTTTCTGACTGCGAAACAAATCAATCAAATAGTAATTCAAACGAAAATATAAAAATTGTTGTAATGAAACAGAATGATGGGGAGAATACTTCTGTGTTAGTTCCCACATTTTGATAGTGAGTAATTGAGTATATTCTTCTCGATTATACTTAATACGGTATTTGTTTAATAACACAAAAATAATAAATTTGAATTGAAAATATATTTGTTCGAAGGACATGCTGTAACTCCAATGTTATATATATAACTTTTATTTCCGGATGCAATCATTTTATTTTAAAATTTAGTAATTTTCATTTGCTAAATAATGATAATAGGTGTTAAATAGAGTTAATAAGATAGATAAAATTTAAGTTTTATAACATCAACGCGTATTCAACTTAAAGATATAACACTTTAGAGTTTTAGTATTATCTTCGGACAACAAATCAGGAGGTTTATATGGATTACGCACATTTAAATTTAGAACATTTTTTTGCGAGACATGATGATTTAGATATGATTAAAGATAAATCAGACTTTGTTATGATAAATAATCTAACAAAAGAAATGATGTACCGCGATGGTGAAATTGAAGGAACAATTGATTTAAATCGTTATTATTATAAAAACAGATCCCAAGCAGTAAGCTTTGTTATGATGGAATATAATAAAAGTCAAGAGTAATGAAATTAAAATTTCATTACTTTTTTTATGAATATGTAACAACAAACATATTAAATTGTACGTTCAACTATTTAGTGTTAGAATTTAAATTTAGATAGTCTCTTAAAGTATATTTTTATAAAGAGAGGACTTAATATTCTTATTATTACCTATGAGGTGTGGACATGACGAAGCATAAGAAAGGCTCAATACTATCAATTATTGGCTTATTGGTAGTGTTAGTGATAGCTGTTGTCGTTGTATTTTCAATGATTTCAGATCAAATCTTTTTTAAAAAGGTTAACCAACAAGAAAAAGTAGAACAGCTCAATATTACTTTAGATAAAGCATCAAAAAAACAAATCGATAATTATACTAGCCAACAAATTTCAAATAAAAATAATGATTCATGGAGAGATGCGTCTTCAACTGAGATTAAAGCAGCAATGGATAGTAATAAATTTATTGAAAGTGAAACTCAAAAATATCAATTTTTAGAATTAGATAAATATCAAGGAATTGATGAAAATAGAATAAAAAGAATGTTAATCGATAATCCAGTACTATTAGAACATTCAGACGATTTCATAAAAGCAGCAAAAGAAAAACATGTAAATGAAGTATACTTAATATCACATGCATTGCTTGAAACAGGATCAGCTAAAAGTGAATTATCGAGTGGTGTTGAAATTGATGGCAAGAAATATTATAACTTTTTTGGGGTCGGTGCACTTGATGAAGATCCAGTGAAAACTGGTGCTGAATATGCTAAAAAACACGGTTGGGATACACCAGAAAAAGCAATTACTGGTGGTGCTAATTTTATACATGAACACTTTTTATCAAATAAAGATCAAAACACATTGTATAGCATGCGCTGGAATCCTAAAAACCCTGGTGAACATCAATATGCTACAGATATTAAATGGGCTGAAAGTAACGCAAGCCTAATGTCAAATTTTTATAAAGATATGAAAACAGAAGGCAAATATTATAAATATTTTGTATATAAAGATGATAATAAACATAAAAAAGAATGATCTATGATTTTAAATATAATTAATTATAACAAATGAAAATGATTGAGTTTGTTATACGAATTAAAGAAGGACTAATCCGTAGGTGAACTGCACCCTGTCAAGTA
>NZ_JAESLN010000012.1:0-7384 GCF_017892645.1 Staphylococcus sp. GDY8P54P
TTTGAATTTGGTTTTGAACTTATGGACTGATTTATTCAGTCCATTTTTTGTGCTTGCACAAAAACTAGCCTCGCAGAGCACGCGCATTAATGACTTATGAAACGTAGTAAATAAGTCTAGTGTGTTATACTTTACATGGAAGATATGTCCGTACATTGTAGCTACACTAGGTTTTTGAAGGAGTGATTTTATGTCAATGATAGTTGCAAGAATGCAAAAGATGAGAGCAGAAAACTTAATAGGAATTGGAAATCACAATCAGAGAAAAACAAAAAATCATTCTAATCCTGATATTGATACTTCTCTTTCTGAATTGAATTATGATTTAGTTAATCGTACTGAAAATTATAAAACTGATATAGAGAATTTTATAAATGAAAACAAATCTATCACCAGGGCAGTTAGAAAAGATGCAGTATTAATTAATGAGTGGATCATCACTAGCGACAGAAAATTTTTTGAAGATTTATCTGATGAAGATACAAAAGAATTTTTTATTTCTGCTAAAGAATATTTTGCAGAAAACTTTGGAGAAGAAAATATTAGATATGCGACAGTTCACCTAGATGAAACCACTCCACATATGCACTTAGGCATTGTTCCTTTTGATAAAGATAAAAAATTATCGGCTAAGAGAGTTTTTAATCGTGAAGCACTTCGTAATGTTCAAGAAGATTTACCAAAACATTTACAAGAAAAAGGTTTTGATATTAAAAGGGGTCTTGAAGGATCAGATAGAAAAAATCTAACTGTTCCTGAATTTAAAGAATTAAAAGAGAAAGAAAAAGAGATTGAAAGAGAGATTGATCGAAAGAAAAATGAATTAAAGGCTTACACTCAAGAAAATAAAATACCTAATAAAATTGATGTAACAATCACTAGAGAAACAAAAGATGTAAAAGTTCCAAGTGGTGAAAAATTTTTAGGACATGAATTTACTAAGACAGTAAAAAAGAAAACTGGAAATCTAATTATTTCAGAAGAAGATTTTTCAAAACTAGAACAAGCTTTAAAAACTGGCAGAGAAAAAGAAGAACAGTTAAATAAGATTTTAGATAGTGATATTCATAAAGAAAATAAAGAACTTAAAACTACAGTTAAAGATTTAAAGACTAAAACTAATGAAGTTATAAATGACTATAACTCACTTGTAAAAGATTATAACTCTTTAGTTGATGAGAATAAGGGTTTAAGAGCCACAGTAGGCAATTTAAAAGAAGAAATTAAGTTAATATACCAATCTACTAAAAGATTCTTAAAAGACCGTACAAGCGATTTAAAAGCCTTTAAAGAAGTATTTAAAGAGTTAGCAGATAGCATATCTAATAGTTCAAGAGAAAAGGGATTAGATAGTAACTTTAAGAAAGAATTTGATAAAGAAAACAAGAAAAACCGAACTAGAGGAATGAGTCGATAATTTTAGCATATGCTGTACACTCTGTAAACAATGTATACATTGTTTACAGAGTAAATTGAGTATACAGACTAAAAGTGTTCAAAAAATCTATTGATAATCTAAGTCCCCTAAGTAGTCTTTAGGGGTATCTTTTAAAAGAGTTAGAATTATGATATACTAAAAGTGTTCAATTAATCTATTGATAATCTAAGTCCCCCTAGTAGTCTTTAGGGGTATTGTTTTAAAAGGGGTGATTTATATGAGTAATAATATAAAAAATAAGAAGAAGAATTATAAGGAAGTAGAAGAGTTATTAGGTTTTCATTATGAAGAAATAGAAGGAAAAGAATTTTATAAATATATATTTCCTAACAATCAAGATGAAGGAGAAATGCCAGGAGATTATTCTAAGCCTAATGCTATTTATTTATATAAGGATCCTAAAGATGAAGGTACAGAAAGAAAGTTAAGAAGAAGAATCATGCTTAATGATACCTGGGAAGAAGATTATAAAGAGTTTGTAGAAGGTAATCCGATGACCTTATGTTCAGGTTTAGCTTATAGAGGTCGTGTAAATCGATTAGAGTATGCTCAACAGATGAATGCTTTAGTTTTTGACCTTGATGCAGTAGGTAAAAATGAGTTAATGAATTTTTTTTCAAGAATAGGTAAAAAACCAGGTCTTAGAACGCTCCCACAACCGACTTTTATTGTAATGAGTGGTACAGGTCTTCATATTTACTATGTATTTGAGAAACCGATTGATTTATATCCGAATATTAAGCTTCAGATGAAGCAGTTAAAGTATGATTTAACTTTTAAAATGTGGGAGTATAAGGCAACTTCACAAGAAAAGCAGATTCAGTATCAGTCAATTAATCAAGGCTTTAGAATGGTTGGATCGAGAAATGATAAGTATGATTTACCTGTAAAAGCTTTTAAAACTGGCGAGAGAGTTACTTTAGATTATATGAACTCTTATGCAGATGAAGAAAAGAATAGAGTAGATATAAATAAGCGATTTAGACCAACTCAATATACTTTAGAAGAAGCAGAAGAAAAGTTCCCAGAGTGGTATGAGAGAGTTATTGTTCAAGGAGATAAGAGAGCTAAAAGATGGGATATAAAGAGAGATCTTTATGATTGGTGGTTAAGACAAAGTTATAAGGTTAAGGGTGGTCATAGATATTTTTATTTAATGTGTATGGCAATTTATGCTGTAAAGTGTAATATTCCAAAAGAAGAAGTTCGAGATGATATGTATAAAATATTTGATGAATTAAAAGAAATAGAACATTCCAATCCTTTAGAAGAAGATGATATTAAATCGGCTTTAGAAACTTATGATAGACAATACTATAATTTTACCATTGATGACATTGTAAAATTAACAGATATTCCTATTGAAAAGAATAAAAGAAATTATAGAAAACAAGATTTTCATTTAAGGATAGCTAGAAATACATTAGAACTTATGAATGAAGAGAGTGGAGTGGTTTTACAAGGTAGACCTAAAGGTAGTGGAACAAAAGAAAATCTTGTTAAGGAATATTTAGAAGAAAATCCTGATCATACTCCAACAGAAATAGCTAAAAATTTAAAAATTAGTCGGACAACAGTTTATAAATATATTTAGTGGAGTGTACAGCACTGTACAATAGCGTACAACGATTTGTACATCATTATGATAGAATGATTTATAAGTGAGGTGGCATATGAAGGAGAAAATTTATACAATAAAAAACTTATGTGATGAATTAAATCAACCAAGACAAAAAGTAAGAAGAAGACTTGAAAAGCTTGAAATTAAAGCAATTAATAAAGATACAAGAATTTATGAAAATGAATCTCTGGAGTATGATCACCAAGCCTTTTTGAAATTAGCAGAAGAATTTGATGTACGAATTGATAATAAAGAGTGTACAGCAAGTGTACAACAGCGTACAACGAATGAACAGCACCGTACAGCAGAAGAAACAAGCAAAGATAAACTGATAAAGGTACTAGAAGAGCAGTTAGAAGAAGCGAATAAATCAAGAGCAAACTTAGAAAAACTTTTAGACCAACAACAACAGTTAACTTTGATTTCTAATAAAAAACTTGAATCATTGAAATTAGAACTTGAAGAAAAAGAATCAGAAACACAGATTGATGAAGGAATAAATAAAGAAGAAATGAAAAAAGATGAAAAAAAGAAGTGGTGGCAAATTTTTAGATAAATATAAAAGGAGAGAAATACTATGGCAGAAAATAAAAACCTTCGTCCCTTATTAAAATATCCAGGGGGAAAAGAAACCTCGTGTCTATAAGGTCAATCCTCATAAAAAGGTTGTGATTGCCTTGTGGGTATTTTTAGGGCTTAGTTTCAGCTTTGCGATATTCAAGCACTTTACAGCTATAGATACTCATACTATTCACGAAACAACTATCATAGAAAAGGAATACGTTGATACTCATCATGTAGAAAATTTTGTAGAGAACTTTGCGAAAGTCTACTATTCATGGGAGCAATCCGATAAGTCCATTGATAATCGAATGGAAAGTCTAAAAGGCTATCTGACAGATGAACTTCAAGCTCTCAATGTTGATACAGTACGCAAAGATATTCCTGTATCGTCTTCTGTAAGAGGATTTCAGATATGGACGGTAGAGCCAACTGGCGACAATGAGTTTAATGTAACCTACAGTGTAGACCAGCTCATTACAGAGGGAGAAAATACAAAGACCGTCCACTCTGCTTATATAGTGAGTGTCTATGTAGATGGTTCTGGAAATATGGTACTGGTTAAGAATCCGACCATTACCAACATACCTAAGAAATCAAGTTATAAACCAAAAGCCATTGAAAGTGAGGGGACGGTTGATTCCATTACAACCAATGAAATCAATGAGTTTTTAACGACGTTCTTCAAGCTCTATCCTACAGCGACAGCCAGTGAACTTTCCTACTATGTGAATGACGGGATATTAAAACCAATCGGAAAAGAGTACATCTTTCAAGAACTGGTAAATCCTATTCACAATCGTAAGGATAATCAAGTCACGGTATCGCTGACAGTGGAGTATATCGACCAGCAGACCAAAGCAACGCAGGTATCTCAATTTGATTTGGTACTTGAAAAGAACGGGAGTAATTGGAAGATTATAGAATAACAAATATTGGTACATTATTACAGCTATTTTGTAATCACGTACTCTCTTTGATAAAAAATTGGAGATTCCTTTACAAATATGCTCTTACGTTCTATTATTTAAGTATCTATTTAAAAGGAGTTAATAAATATGCGGCAAGGTATTCTTAAATAAACTGTCAATTTGATAGTGGGAACAAATAATTGGATGTCCTTTTTTAGGAGGGCTTAGTTTTTTGTACCCAGTTTAAGAATACCTTTATCATGTGATTCTAAAGTATCCGGAGAATATCTGTATGCTTTGTATGCCTATGGTTATGCATAAAAATCCCAGTGATAAGAGTATTTATCACTGGGATTTTTATGCCCTTTTGGGCTTTTGAATGGAGGAAAATCACATGAAAATTATTAATATTGGAGTTTTAGCTCATGTTGATGCGGGAAAAACTACCTTAACAGAAAGCTTATTATATAACAGTGGAGCGATTACAGAATTAGGAAGCGTGGACAAAGGTACAACGAGGACGGATAATACGCTTTTAGAACGTCAGAGAGGAATTACAATTCAGACAGGAATAACCTCTTTTCAGTGGGAAAATACGAAGGTGAACATCATAGACACGCCAGGACATATGGATTTCTTAGCAGAAGTATATCGTTCATTATCAGTTTTAGATGGGGCAATTCTACTGATTTCTGCAAAAGATGGCGTACAAGCACAAACTCGTATATTATTTCATGCACTTAGGAAAATGGGGATTCCCACAATCTTTTTTATCAATAAGATTGACCAAAATGGAATTGATTTATCAACGGTTTATCAGGATATTAAAGAGAAACTTTCTGCCGAAATTGTAATCAAACAGAAGGTAGAACTGTATCCTAATATGTGTGTGACGAACTTTACCGAATCTGAACAATGGGATACGGTAATAGAGGGAAACGATGACCTTTTAGAGAAATATATGTCCGGTAAATCATTAGAAGCATTGGAACTCGAACAAGAGGAAAGCATAAGATTTCAGAATTGTTCTCTGTTCCCTCTTTATCATGGAAGTGCAAAAAGTAATATAGGGATTGATAACCTTATAGAAGTTATTACTAATAAATTTTATTCATCAACACATCGAGGTCCGTCTGAACTTTGCGGAAATGTTTTCAAAATTGAATATACAAAAAAAAGACAACGTCTTGCATATATACGCCTTTATAGTGGAGTACTACATTTACGAGATTCGGTTAGAGTATCAGAAAAAGAAAAAATAAAAGTTACAGAAATGTATACTTCAATAAATGGTGAATTATGTAAGATTGATAGAGCTTATTCTGGAGAAATTGTTATTTTGCAAAATGAGTTTTTGAAGTTAAATAGTGTTCTTGGAGATACAAAACTATTGCCACAGAGAAAAAAGATTGAAAATCCGCACCCTCTACTACAAACAACTGTTGAACCGAGTAAACCTGAACAGAGAGAAATGTTGCTTGATGCCCTTTTGGAAATCTCAGATAGTGATCCGCTTCTACGATATTACGTGGATTCTACGACACATGAAATTATACTTTCTTTCTTAGGGAAAGTACAAATGGAAGTGATTAGTGCACTGTTGCAAGAAAAGTATCATGTGGAGATAGAACTAAAAGAGCCTACAGTCATTTATATGGAGAGACCGTTAAAAAATGCAGAATATACCATTCACATCGAAGTGCCGCCAAATCCTTTCTGGGCTTCCATTGGTTTATCTGTATCACCGCTTCCGTTGGGAAGTGGAATGCAGTATGAGAGCTCGGTTTCTCTTGGATACTTAAATCAATCATTTCAAAATGCAGTTATGGAGGGGATACGCTATGGCTGTGAACAAGGATTGTATGGTTGGAATGTGACGGACTGTAAAATCTGTTTTAAGTATGGCTTATACTATAGCCCTGTTAGTACCCCAGCAGATTTTCGGATGCTTGCTCCTATTGTATTGGAACAAGTCTTAAAAAAAGCTGGAACAGAATTGTTAGAGCCATATCTTAGTTTTAAAATTTATGCGCCACAGGAATATCTTTCACGAGCATACAACGATGCTCCTAAATATTGTGCGAACATCGTAGACACTCAATTGAAAAATAATGAGGTCATTCTTAGTGGAGAAATCCCTGCTCGGTGTATTCAAGAATATCGTAGTGATTTAACTTTCTTTACAAATGGACGTAGTGTTTGTTTAACAGAGTTAAAAGGGTACCATGTTACTACCGGTGAACCTGTTTGCCAGCCCCGTCGTCCAAATAGTCGGATAGATAAAGTACGATATATGTTCAATAAAATAACTTAGTGTATTTTATGTTGTTATATAAATATGGTTTCTTGTTAAATAAGATGAAATATTTTTTAATAAAGATTTGAATTAAAGTGTAAAGGAGGAGATAGTTATTATAAACTACAAGTGGATATTGTGTCCTGTATGTGGAAATAAAACACGATTAAAGATAAGGGAAGATACTGAATTAAAAAATTCCCCCTCTATTGTCCGAAATGCAGACAAGAAAATTTAATTGAAATAAAGCAATGGTTTACATGTTAATTCATGAAGAAGGCAAATGGGGAGAATTGAATAAGAGAACTAAATATAAATATAAAAAAATAATCAAAGAAATATCTCCAATTGATTTAACTGAAATAATGAAATTGACTTTACGAGAAAACGAAAAACAATTGCAAAAGCAGATTGATTTTTGGCATCGTGAATTTAGATTAAGGGAGTGAAAAAACAAAGAGGACTGAAAAACAAATTTTAAATTTAGATACTGAATTTGCTAATCAACGAATCAATTTAAAAATAATTGCTCTCGAGGGTTCAAGAACTAATGAAAA
>NZ_JAESLN010000013.1:0-3725 GCF_017892645.1 Staphylococcus sp. GDY8P54P
CTCCCAAAATCTAAATTCACGCTGCCAAAATTCAATCTGCTTTTGCAATTGTTTTTCATTCTCTTTTAAAGTCAATTTCATTAAGTCCGTTAAATCAATTTCTGAAATACTTTTTAACATTTCTCTGTATTTATTTTTTGTACGTCTTTCTAATTTACCCCATGTACTTTCTTCATGAATTAGCATATAAATCATTGCTTGGTCTTTTACTTTTTCTAAACTAGACCAATCTGGTTTCAAAATATGTAAATCATTAAAACAATCGTTCCAATAATCAACCATATCTCTTTTTAATTCAATTTCTACACGCCATAAGTGTTCAGACATAACTTCAATGTCTGCATTATCCTTACGTTCTTGTTTTTTATTATAAATTCTAATAAATCTATCACTGTCACGAACACCAAAATATTTTGTTTCTGGTTTACCGTTACGACCATAAAAAATAGTTTTCTTAACTGATTTATCAGTCATCGCATAATAATCGCTCAAATCGTCTTCAAAATCAAAAGCCAAATCTAATCTTGTAAAACCATCATCTTCCATGTAGTCAATGATGTTTTGTTTTAACCAAAGCATTTCTTCATGCGTAAGTTTATTAGGATTAAATTCAACACGCATATTACGTCTATCCCACGCATCTGCTTTTACTTTATCATATTCGATGTAAACTTTTTCTTGTAGAGCCTTAGCTTTAAATTTGGTTTGTAATATATCCCAAAGTCTAATTTGTGGCGCAATACTCATAAATTCAGACAGTTTGTGAGCATTGTTCTTATTAAGATTCCCAACAATTGTCATAGCATCAAAGTGTAATTTTGGTTCGGGGGTGTACATAATATGTCGGTTTAACCGGCTATTAGAGTACGCCGGTTTTTTTGTGTAATTTTCCACCAAATTTTCTTGCTCATTTTTCGTTATTTTTGCCATAAAAATCGACTCCTTAATTTTGTTTAAGAAGTCGCTTTTCCAATTACATTTGCGAATATATATCTTGAAGAATAATCTTAAATCGTTTAATATCAAGATATACAATTAAGAAACAAACATCGACTGTTTATTTTGCTCACAAACTTTGGTCGGGGAGTGAGCGACTTCTTATTTTTATTTTGTTATTAATATAACACTAACAAAAGACTTGGTCTAATTAGATCAAGTCTTTTTTAGTACCAAAACTTATTACATAATCAAAACTTAATTCTCTTTAGATAATTTATATTGCTGGTAAGTATAATAAACTATCAATGATTGCACTACTACTTGTGAAAAAGCTAATGATACTCGAATGATTTTCTTCGTTTTCTCACTCATTTTACTCAACTCCTTTCGTTGCTTTATTCCAATTTCCTTATTGGTCGGAACCTACAGGGCTTTATGTGTTGTTGAGTTGGTACTTTCTTGGGATTAATCCCAATTCAAGTCCAACCAACTCGCTAACAAGTTAGCTAACACATAGCCCATTCCAACCAATAAGTTTTCTCGGCATAAAAACGTGTTATAATACTATTAGTTGTTTTTTCATAAGGAGTTACCCCCTTATTTGCATTTATTTTGCATTTTAAGGGGGTATTTTGCGTATTTAGCCCTTTTTATATATAAATCTACCTAAAGGTCATTAAATACTCTAAAAAACAATGCTATGAGCCACAGAATGATAGCGAAGAATACATAGGGTACTGCATAAAGTATCAACATCAAATATCGCCATGCACTTTCGTGGTCATCAATAAAACCATTAATAAAGCTATATAAATGTTCAATACCAAAGAAATGACCTATCGGACCTGTCACAAGCATTACAAGTACAAAAATAATTAGCACAAAAAATATATTTGTAACGCCTTTTGTCATCACTTTTAGCGCTGTATTCGATTTATCAACCACTTTGTTATGGTCTTTTATTTTACTTTCTAAGATTTCTTTATACTCTTTTGTTTCTTCTCTCGCTTGTTTCGTCACTTCACGTATTTCGTCTTTAGTATCGCTTAATTCATCTTGAATAGCTTGTTGAAAATCTAATTTCAAATTATCTTCATCAAGTCGTTTAATATAGTGCTTTGCAGTTGTTTCAAAGTTTAATCTTGCATGCTTAGTCTTTTCTTCAAAAACATCTAACTTATTATTAAAGTTCGAGGTCGAAGCCTCTAGTCTTTTCATGAGTATGTTTGTTCTCTCGTTCCTGTCTTGCTCGCTCTTCTCTAGCTCTTCTATTCTGTTCTTCAAGTTCTCTAGCTTTTCGCTCTCGTTCTCGTTCTTCTCGTTCGCTACGCTCTCTATTCTGTCTAATTGCTTGCGTACTTCTATTAAATCGAGCCCACTCTTTCTCTCGCTCTTTATCTCGCTTGATTTTCTCTCGTCTTGCCTGTTCAAGTTCTCTCTGTCTTGCTTGTTCTTCTCGTTGTTCATTTTGTCTGTTAAAGCCAATTTCTAAGCCCCCTTTGTCGTAATCTTCGCCTAATTTCTTCCCACGCACTTTTTTATCTTCTTCCAAATGTCGATAAGTAATTGTTTTGTCTGTAATACGTTCAATTTTTATGCCATTTTGTTGTAAATCATTACCCAGTTCTTCATAAGACGCTGCTTGCGATTGATCTATGGCATGCCTTATCTCATCTTTCCAAGATGTTTTCCCTTTGTTCAATACGCTATATTCTGCTTGTGTATAACGTAATTTCGCTTTTTCTTCGGGTATTGATAGATTATGCGATTGGCAAACTTCGTCATTCGCTTGTCGAATATCATGCAGTGCTTTTTTATTATTATTAAATTTCTTCCCCGTTTCTAAATCAATTGAATTAATCACAATATGATTATGAACATGGTCTGTGTCGTTATGCGTATATACGGCAACTTGATGATTAGGTGCTATCTTTTCGGCTAATTCTAAGCCTAATTGATTACATTGTTCTGGCGTTACTTCGTTAGGTTTAAAAGACTGAATAACCACATGTCCTTCGTTGCCATCTGTTTTGCCATACATTTCACGTGTTGCTTTAAAACTGCTTTTTGCATAATCTATATCGCAATTCAAAGCGCTTTTTTCTTCTGCCCGTTTCTCTGCGTAATTAATAGCCCTTGATGTTGATTTTGTTGAGCTTATTTTAGTTGTTGCCATATCTCATGCAACTCCTTTTTAAAGTCATCAAATTGCTTAATTAAATCATCGTATTTTTGTTCAGGTAAATTCACTGCTTGTTCTTTATGTTGATTAAACCATTTCGCAATCTGATTTACGTTTGCCCCCATACTGCCTAAATCTTTAACAATCGATTGTCGCGTCTCTTTATCTAATTTGGGCGCTACCAATCGACTGCCTTGTGCCTTTTTCTTAACGAAAGTCGGCACACTCATATTCAAAGTTTCGGCAGATGACCTTAACTTTTCATATTCGCCTTCGTTCACTCTGAAACTAATTTGTTTTGGCTCTTTGCGGTTGGGTTTACGGTTTCCCCCAACAGACAAATCGCTAGCCAAATTATTATCATGTTCACTCATTCAATCCCACCACGTTTCTTCGAAATTTATTACTCTCTATGTTTGTAGATTATAGGATAATCAACAAAATATCAAGTAATAATGTGGTTTGGCAAGCACTGGCTTTGCTATCCACTTCGTTCTAGCACGCCGTACTTGATGGGATTATATCCCATACCCTTTATGTTTTTGCTTACGCAAAAAATGAGTGGCAAAATGTTAGCCACTCATAGTTCAAAACCAAATTCAAA
>NZ_JAESLN010000014.1:0-832 GCF_017892645.1 Staphylococcus sp. GDY8P54P
ATAAAAATATGTACTATATTAATAAACATTATACTAGAAAAGAGGTTCTGTTGCAAAGTTGAATTTATAGTATAATTTTAACAAAAAGGAGTCTTCTGTATGAACTATTTCAGATATAAACAATTTAACAAGGATGTTATCACTGTAGCCGTTGGCTACTATCTAAGATATGCATTGAGTTATCGTGATATATCTGAAATATTAAGGGAACGTGGTGTAAACGTTCATCATTCAACGGTCTACCGTTGGGTTCAAGAATATGCCCCAATTTTATATCAAATTTGGAAGAAAAAGCATAAAAAAGCTTATTACAAATGGCGTATTGATGAGACGTACATCAAAATAAAAGGAAAATGGAGTTATTTATATCGTGCCATTGATGCAGAGGGACATACATTAGATATTTGGTTGCGTAAGCAACGAGATAATCATTCAGCATATGCGTTTATCAAACGTCTCATTAAACAATTTGGTAAACCTCAAAAGGTAATTACAGATCAGGCACCTTCAACGAAGGTAGCAATGGCTAAAATAATTAAAGCTTTTAAACTTAAACCTGACTGTCATTGTACATCGAAATATCTGAATAACCTCATTGAGCAAGATCACCGTCATATTAAAGTAAGAAAGACAAGGTATCAAAGTATCAATACAGCAAAGCATACTTTAAAAGGTATTGAATGTATTTACGCTCTATATAAAAAGAACCGCAGGTCTCTTCAGATCTACGGATTTTTGCCATGCCACGAAATTAGCATCATGCTAGCAAGTTAAGCGAACACTGACATGATAAATTAGTGGTTAGCTATATTTTTTTACTTTGCAACAGAAC
>NZ_JAESLN010000015.1:0-2014 GCF_017892645.1 Staphylococcus sp. GDY8P54P
TTCAACGAAGGTAGCAATGGTTAAAGTAATTAAAGCTTTTAAACTTAAACCTGACTGTCATTGTACATCGAAATATCTGAATAACCTCATTGAGCAAGATCACCGTCATATTAAAGTAAGAAAGACAAGGTATCAAAGTATCAATACAGCAAAGCATACTTTAAAAGGTATTGAATGTATTTACGCTCTATATAAAAAGAACCGCAGGTCTCTTCAGATCTACGGATTTTTGCCATGCTACGAAATTAGCATCATGCTAGCAAGTTAAGCGAACACTGACATGATAAATTAGTGGTTAGCTATATTTTTTTACTTTGCAACAGAACCGGTTTGTTTATACACTATTTTTCTTTAATTTTTTCTTTAAAACCTAATAAAAGAACCTCTAATCCAAACCTAAATTCTCTTTCTAAATCCAATTGTTCAATATTATCAAATGGTAATTCATCACTTACTTTTTGGTGTAGTTTTGAGGACTTATTTTCTAAAATTCTATATTCTTCAATAACAGAAGAATTTATAAAATTATTCAACATCCATGAAGCAGAAAAGAGTTCGTTATTATCCATACCTAAGTCCTTAAATAAATTATAAATATAGGATATTAATTTTTTTCGATTTGGCATTAATGGTGGTGTTGCCTCCATAATATGTGCACTATCTTTAATAGTTAAAAGTAAATTTCTTAACTGAAAAGAAATATCTATAATTTGATCCTCAGCTTTTTTATTTAATTTAGGATACTCTATTTTATTACATATTTCATCTGCGATAAGCTCCATTAAATGTTGCTTATTCTTTATATACCAATATAAAGACGCTCCTTCTATATCTAATTCACTAGCTAAATTTCGTATTGTTAATTTTTTTAGATCGTTTTCTTTTAAAAAAACAATTGCTGCATTGACAATTGTTTTTTCCGAAAGTTGAAGAGACTCTTTTTTTCTTCTAGACATTAATAAATAAACTCCTTTAATAAACTTTACTTTTTAAGTATAACATTATCATTAAGTCAAACAACATTTGGTTGACAATACAGGATTTCGCTGTTAATCTAACAATGTTAGATTAACTGTATTTTTTTAGGAGGTGTCAAATATGACAATATCAATTGCTATAATTTCTAGTGTTACTATTATCTGTCTAACTATATTTTTAACAGCTATTTGTGTAAAAGGAATGGAAATGAGTAAGTATTGGAAGAAGGAGTCAAAAAAATAATATGAAAATCAATGAAAAAACACTTGGTGGAATCTTAGTACTAATTGGAACATTTCTTTATATACTTGCTACTATTTTTCATGGAAACCCACCAATTGAAAAAGCATCAACAGCAATACCTTTTGTGGCTGAGCAAACATTTTGGCAAACTAAACATTTTATAAACATAATTGCTATATTATTATGGCTATTTGGTTTTATTTGCATATTCTTTAATCTATCTAGACAAAGTTCGCGACTTATGGCTAAAATTGCATTAACCCAGTTTACAATTACAACAACTATTTTTGCTATCTATTTTTATATTCACGGATTTGGTTTAACGCAAATTGCAAACAAATGGCAAAATGCTCCAAGTACAGAGAAACAAAATATTTTATTGCAAGGTGATGCTATCCTTAATATTTTAGGAACAACAGCATTCATCTCTCAACTTTTTTTAGGCATATCTATTATCTTAATAGCACTTGTTTTCATATTTGAAAAAAATGTAAATAAAACGTATACGATTATAGGTATTATTATAGGATTGGGGTGGGCTATCGGGGCTTACCTTATAAATTTTGCTATTATTGTACCTTTCACTTTATTGTCTTGGGTTTGGTTAATATTACTTATTATAAACATAATGAAAAATCAGAAAAATGATTTAAAACAAAAGTAATTAATGAATAGTATTAATGGATGTCCAAATTATAAAACTAAAGTTGTTCTGTTGCAAAAAAAAAAAATATATATAACAACTAAAAAAACATGTCAGTCATCGCTTAACTTGCTAGCATGATGCTAATTT
>NZ_JAESLN010000016.1:0-193 GCF_017892645.1 Staphylococcus sp. GDY8P54P
GTTCTGTTGCAAAGTAAAAAAATATAGCTAACCACTAATTTATCATGTCAGTGTTCGCTTAACTTGCTAGCATGATGCTAATTTCGTGGCATGGCGAAAATCCGTAGATCTGAAGAGACCTGCGGTTCTTTTTATATAGAGCGTAAATACATTCAATACCTTTTAAAGTATTCTTTGCTGTATTGATACTTTG
>NZ_JAESLN010000016.1:456-768 GCF_017892645.1 Staphylococcus sp. GDY8P54P
CCCAACGGTAGACCGTTGAATAATGAACGTTTACACCACGTTCCCTTAATATTTCAGATATATCACGATAACTCAATGCATATCTTAGATAGTAGCTAACGGCTACAGTGATAACATCCTTGTTAAATTGTTTATATCTGAAATAGTCCATACAGAAGACTCCTTTTTGTTAAAATTATACTATAAATTCAACTTTGCAACAGAACCAAATTGTATATGTATATGATTATGAAAAAGGTGATAAATAAATTAATATAGTTGAAAATGAAATATGTATAAGAACTTAAATAGATGATGATTTTCCTTTGATGT
>NZ_JAESLN010000017.1:0-44385 GCF_017892645.1 Staphylococcus sp. GDY8P54P
GACCGAGAGGTCTCTTTTTTTACATAAAAGGAGCTTAACTTCCCAGTTCGAAGAACTGTAAACTGACAAAAGAAAGCGTTTGAAGCTGACGAAGTAAACGAGAGACGAAATGAGCTTACAAGTGGTAAGTGAGTGAGGAAAGCGTGAAATAGTAAAAGGAATGCATGAGCAAAAACTCATGCATAAGTCACACTATTCCAATAGCATGTACATTCATAAGAAATATAAAAGTCAAACTATCAATAATATATATACTAGACTGTCAGTGTTTTGATTAGTGCGTCTGTATGTTTTTTGAGTTGGGATATCGGAATACCACCGAAACCTAGAATAAATTTAACTGTGTTTTGATCACTATCATATTTACTAAATGGTATTATATTTAAATCATTTTCCTTTGCACGTTCTAAGCATTGCCCCATAGTCAAATGATTTTTGACAGTGAGTGTAAAATGCATACCAGCTAAAGCACCATCTATTTTTAATTGCGATTGATAAGGCGTTAATGCATTTAAAATTGTTGTTAGTTTATGGCGATACACGTTCCTCATTTTATTAAGATGCCTTTCAAAACTGCCTGATTTCATAAAGAGTGAAATCATTTTTTGTGTATGTGCGGGCACTGTGTTTCCTTCTTTATTTGCCAAGTTGTCATATTTTGAAAGTAAATTATTTGGTAAAACTAAATATGCAATTCGACAGCTTGGAAATAATGATTTGGAAAAGGTACTAATATATATGACTTTATCTTTAGTGTCTAAACTTTGTAGAGCAGGTATTGGTTTGCCGAAGTAGCGAAACTCAGAATCATAATCATCTTCAATAATGTATCTATCAGTACTTTGTTGTGCCCAATTGATGAGTTGGGTTCTTTTTTTTAAACTCATAACATAGCCTGTGGGGAATTGGTGTGATGGCGTGACATATGCGATATTATTATTGGATTTCTGAAAGGACGTAATTTCTATTCCTGTACTATTTACAGGTACTTGAAGATAAGCAATTTGCTTTTTATCTAGTACTTGCTTAATGGGTGGATAACTAGGATTTTCTATTAAAAAACGACCGTCATTTAAAATGTCAGTTAAAAGATTTATTAGTTGTTCTGTTGAAGAACCGATGATAATTTGTTCAGGTCTACAGTTAACGCCACGACTATTAAATAAGTAATGTGCAATTTCTTGTCTTAATGAAATCTCGCCTTTTGAATTAACATGTTGTAGTAAATCAATTTCTTCATCTTCAAATGCATCTTTTGCATATTTTCTAAATTGTTTCATAGGGAAGTATTCTGCATCAATCTCTGATAAATTAAATGCCAGTGAACGGACTGATTGTGTCACTTCATGATTATTTTTTGAGTAATTATGATGTTGGGATTGGTCCATATTTCTTGCGATAACAGGAAGCGTTTCTATATCTGAAACAAAATAGCCTGAACGCGGTTTGGAGTAAATATATCCTTCATCTAATAAGAGCTGATACGCATGTTCAATTGTTGTATTGCTTACAGATAAATGTTGGCCTAATGCACGTTTAGACGGAAACTTATCTTCAGATTTGTATTGACCTTCTATGATTTGTTGTTTTAAATTTTCATATAAATTAATATAGAGATGATTTTTAGACAATAAACTGACCTCCTAAATTATTTTGAAAGTGTACCTTTTTAAATACCAGTTTATCTTTTAAAATGAATTTAATCAACTAAGTAAAGGGGTAAATAAAATGTCTAAATTTACTGGATCAGAAAGAGTCAAAAGAGGAATGGCTGAAATGCAAAAAGGCGGCGTCATCATGGACGTTGTCAATGCTGAACAAGCGAAGATTGCGGAAGAAGCAGGGGCAGTTGCTGTAATGGCGTTAGAACGTGTTCCTTCTGATATTAGAGCAGCTGGTGGTGTTGCTAGAATGGCAAATCCTAAAATTGTTGAAGAAGTAATGAATGCTGTTTCTATACCTGTCATGGCTAAAGGTCGTATTGGTCATATAACAGAAGCACGTGTACTAGAAGCAATGGGTGTTGACTATATTGATGAATCAGAAGTCTTAACACCAGCTGATGAAGAGTACCACTTACGTAAAGATACTTTTACAGTACCATTTGTTTGTGGCTGTCGTAATTTAGGTGAAGCAGCGCGTCGCATAGGTGAAGGAGCGGCAATGTTACGTACGAAAGGTGAACCTGGTACTGGTAATATCGTTGAAGCTGTTAGACATATTAGACAAGTCAATGCTGAAGTGAGTCGCATAACAGTTATGAATGATGATGAAATTATGACGGAAGCTAAAAACATAGGTGCACCTTTTGAAGTATTAAAATCAATTAAAGAAAACGGTAAATTGCCAGTAGTGAATTTTGCAGCTGGTGGTGTAGCAACACCTCAAGACGCTGCTTTGATGATGGAATTAGGTGCAGATGGTGTATTTGTTGGTTCTGGTATTTTTAAATCAGAAGATCCTGAAAAATTTGCAAAAGCAATTGTACAAGCTACGACGTATTACCAAGATTATGAATTAATTGGTAGATTAGCTAAAGAGTTAGGTACAGCAATGAAAGGTTTAGACATTAATGATTTGTCACTAGAAGAACGTATGCAAGAGCGTGGTTGGTAATATGAAAATAGGTGTTTTAGCTTTACAGGGTGCTGTGAGAGAACATTTGAAGCATATTGAATTAAGTGGATACGAGGGTATTGCCATAAAACATGTGGAGCAATTAGAGGAAATTGATGGGCTCATACTACCTGGTGGTGAATCGACAACGTTACGTCGTTTAATGAATTTATATGGGTTTAAAGAAGCATTACAACAATCTGAATTACCTATGTTTGGCACTTGTGCAGGGCTTATAGTTATGGCAAAAGATATTGTTGGTGAAGAAGGATATCTCAACAAATTAGATATTACAGTCCAACGTAATTCATTTGGCAGACAAGTAGATAGTTTTGAAAGTCATTTAAATATTACTGGCATTGCAGAAGATATAGAAGGGGTATTTATCAGAGCCCCTCATATATCCCAAGTCCATGGGAATGCCACAATATTGAGCTCGATTGGTGAGAAAATAGTAGCAGTTCAAGAAGGACGCTATTTAGGTGTTTCTTTCCATCCAGAGTTAACAGAAGATTATCGCGTAACGCAATATTTCATTGAACATATTGTAGCAAAGGCTACAATTGAGCAAGTTTAATATAACGTAAAAAAGCAGGTCAATTCCAAAATGGATTGACCTGCTTTTTGTCAGTTTAATTAGATAAAGAAACCTGCGATTGCTGCAGAAATAAATGACACAAGTGTGGCACCAAATAAAAGTTTTAAACCAAAACGTGCTACCATATCACCTTTTTCATTATTAAGCGATTTGATTGCGCCAGAAATAATACCAATAGAACTAAAGTTAGCAAAAGATACAACAAAGACAGAGATTACACCTTTTGCGTGTTCACTGATATTTTTAACTTCATTTAAGCTTTGCATGGCTACAAATTCATTAGATAGTAATTTTGTTGCCATAATAGAACCAGCTTGAACAGCATCGTCCCATGGTACCCCAATTAAAAATGCTAATGGTGCAAATATAAATCCAATTAAAGTTTGGAAATCCCATGTAATACTTCCACCTGAAGCTGCAGTGAAAATAGCACTTACAACACCGTTTAACAAAGCGATAATTGCTATATAACCAATCAGCATCGCACCAACGATTACAGCAACTTTAAACCCATCTAAAATGTATTCCCCTAACATTTCGAAGAAGGACTGTTTTTCCGTCTCACTTTCTTCAACGATTAATTTATCTTCTTTTACATCTACTTTATATGGATTAATAATAGAAGCAATGATAAACCCGCCAAATAAGTTTAGTACTACTGCAGTAACTACATATCTAGGCTCGATTAATGTAAAATAAGCACCGATAATAGAAGCCGATACCGTAGACATCGCGGAAGCAGTCAATGTATAAAGACGTTGTTTAGGGATATGTGCTAATTCTTTTTTGAGTGAAATGAAAACCTCTGATTGACCCAAAATTGCTGCTGCTACCGCATTATATGACTCTAAGCGACCCATCCCATTTACTTTAGAAATGGCTAAACCTAAATAGTTAATAATGAATGGCAATATTCTTGTGTATTGTAAGATACCAATTAATGCTGAAATAAAAACGATTGGTAATAATACATTGAAGAAGAATGGAGGATTTTTAGGATCTACAAATTCAAATCCACCAAATACAAAATTGACACCTTCAGCAGCTTTAGCTAATAAGTAATTAAAGCCATCTGAAATGCCACCAATGACCGTAATACCAAATTTTGTTTTTAATAATATAAAAGCAAATACAAGTTGTATTATGAGTAATAAGCCAATGTATTGCCAGCGAATATTTTTTCTGTCAGAACTAAAGAGTAAAGCTAACCCAAGAAACACAGCAATACCAATTAAACCGATAATAATATGCATAATAATTCATCCCTTTAAATTTTTTCTTAACTCCTATAATACAATAAACAAGCGCTTACTTACATCCAAAATTGAAAAAATTTAAAACATATTGGTTGAAAAAGGTCAAAGTTGGTCATATAATATAGTCAAAGAAGGTCAAAAGAGGTGATAATCATGCATAACATGTCCGACATCATAGAACAGTACATTAAAAAATTATTTGAAGACACCAATGAAGACGTTGTTGAAATTCAACGTGCCAATATTGCACAGCGGTTTGACTGTGTGCCTTCTCAACTAAACTATGTGATCAAAACACGTTTTACAAATGAACATGGTTATGAAATAGAAAGTAAAAGAGGTGGCGGTGGTTATATTCGAATCACTAAAATTGAAAACAAAGATGAAACAGGTTACATTAATCATTTACTTCAACTCATCGGACCATCTATTTCACAGCAACAAGCTTATTACATCATAGATGGTTTATTAGATAAAGCATATATCAGTGAACGCGAAGCAAAAATGATTTACGCTGTAATCGATAGAGAAACTTTAAAAATGGATGTATTATCAAGAGATATTATACGTGCTAATATAGTGAAACGAATATTACATGTAATAAATTATTATTAAAGAAATTAAGAGAGGTGTTTGGTCGTGCTGTGCGAAAATTGTCATTTAAATGAAGCAGAAGTAAAGTTAGCAGTTAAAGGGCAAGATGGTGTACATGAAAAATGGGTTTGTGCCACATGCGCACAAGGCGGTAACCCATGGACTCAAAACCAACAAATGCAGTCACAAGATGACATTGAAGGTGCGTTTGTAGTAAAACAAATATTACAACATTTAGCAGCGAAACACGGTATTGATTTCGATGAAATTGCATTTAAAGAAGAAAAGAGATGTCCTACTTGTCAAATGACATTAAAAGATATTGCGCATGTTGGTAAATTTGGTTGTGCAGACTGCTACGCAACTTTTAAAGATGACATTGTCGATATTGTACGACGTGTACAAGGTGGTCAAATCGAACACACTGGAAAAACACCACGCTCTTCACATAGAAAGTTAGCTTTGAAAAAACAAATAGAAGAGAAAACAACTTATTTAAATCAGTTAATTGAAGAACAAAATTTTGAAGAGGCTGCAGTTGTTAGAGATGAAATTAAGGCATTGAAAGAAGACAGCGAGGTGAAACATGATGAGTAAGAATGATATCAGCACCCACATTAGTGAGTGGATGAGAGACGAAGCAGAAAGTCCAATCGTAATGTCTTCGAGATTGCGTTTGGCTAGAAATTTAGAAAATCATGTACACCCTTTGATGTTTGCATCCGAACAAGATGGTAATAGAGTGATAAATGAAGTTCAAGATGCGCTTCCTAACATGTTTATACAGAGATTAGACACGATGGACCAGCAGAGTAAATATAAACTTGTTGCGAAACATCTTATCAGTCCCGAGTTAATAAAAAGACCTGCTGCTGCAGTACTTTTAAATGAAGATGAATCTTTAAGCATTATGGTTAATGAAGAAGATCATATACGAATTCAAGCCATGGGAAATGATTTATCATTACAAACATTATATGAAAAAGCTTCCGCACTGGATGACACATTAGACAGTGAGTTAGATGTAAGTTTTGATGAAACACTCGGTTATTTAACAACATGTCCGACGAATATCGGTACTGGTATGAGAGCCAGCGTAATGTTACATTTACCGGGACTTACGATTATGAAGCGGATGAATAGAATCGCTCAAACAATCAATCGTTTTGGATTCACAATAAGAGGTATCTATGGCGAAGGTTCCCAAGTATACGGTCACATTTATCAAATTTCCAATCAACTGACGCTTGGAAAAACAGAAGAAGAAATTATTGAAAGTTTAACTGAAGTAGTACAACAAATTATTAACGAAGAGATGCAAATTCGCGAACGACTTAGCAAGCATAATAAAATTGAAACTTTAGATAGAGTATATCGTTCGTTAGGTATCTTAAAATATAGTAGACTAATATCTATGGAAGAAGCATCATTTAGATTAAGTGAAGTGAAATTAGGTATAGATTTAGACTATATTGATTTAAAAGACTTTAAGTTTAATGAGTTGATGGTTGCTATTCAATCACCATTCTTATTAGATGATGAAGATGATAGAACAGTTAACGAAAAAAGAGCAGATATTTTAAGAGAACATATAAATTAGGAGGTCATGCTATGTTATTTGGTAGACTGACAGAACGTGCACAACGTGTATTGGCACATGCTCAAGAAGAAGCAATTCGCTTAAATCATTCAAATATAGGAACAGAACATTTACTTTTAGGTTTAATGAAAGAACCAGAAGGTATTGCAGCAAAAGTGTTGGAATCCTTTGATATTACTGAAGAAAAAGTAGTAACAGAAGTTGAAAAATTAATTGGTCACGGTCAAGAACAAATGGGTGCGTTACATTACACACCACGTGCTAAAAAAGTTATTGAATTATCAATGGACGAAGCAAGAAAATTACACCACAATTTCGTTGGTACCGAGCATATATTACTTGGTTTAATTAGAGAAAATGAAGGCGTAGCTGCACGTGTTTTTGCTAATCTAGACTTAAACATTACGAAAGCACGCGCGCAAGTAGTGAAAGCTTTAGGAAGCCCTGAAATGAGCAATAAAAATGCACAGGCAAACAAATCTAATAATACACCAACTTTAGATAGTCTTGCTCGTGACTTAACAGTAATTGCTAATGATGGCACGTTGGATCCTGTTATTGGCAGAGATAAAGAAATCACACGTGTCATTGAAGTGTTGAGTAGACGTACAAAGAACAACCCAGTATTAATTGGGGAACCAGGTGTCGGTAAAACGGCAATTGCTGAAGGTTTAGCACTTGCAATTGTTAATAATGAAGTTCCTGAAACACTTAAAGGTAAACGTGTGATGTCATTAGATATGGGAACAGTCGTTGCTGGTACGAAATATCGTGGCGAATTTGAAGAACGTTTGAAAAAAGTAATGGAAGAAATTCACCAAGCAGGTAATGTCATTCTGTTCATTGATGAGCTTCACACATTAGTAGGTGCTGGTGGTGCAGAAGGTGCAATTGATGCATCAAACATCTTAAAACCAGCATTAGCCCGTGGCGAATTACAATGTATCGGTGCGACTACACTAGATGAATATCGTAAAAACATTGAAAAGGATGCTGCGTTAGAACGTCGTTTCCAACCTGTTCAAGTAGATGAACCAACTGTTGAAGATACGATTGAAATCTTAAAAGGATTACGTGATCGTTATGAAGCACATCACCGCATCAACATCTCTGATGAAGCTTTAGAATCAGCAGCAAAACTAAGTCATCGCTATGTTTCTGATCGTTTCTTACCAGATAAAGCGATTGACTTAATTGATGAAGCAAGCTCAAAAGTAAGACTAAAAAGTCATACAACACCACCAAACTTAAAAGAGTTGGAACAAGAAATTGAGCAAGTGAAAAATGAAAAAGATGCAGCTGTACATGCACAAGAATTTGAAAATGCAGCTAATTTACGTGATAAACAAACTAAATTAGAAAAACAATACGAAGAAGCAAACAATAATTGGAAAAATAGCCAAAACGGTGCGAACACATCCTTATCTGAAGAGGATATCGGTGAAGTTATCGCTGGTTGGACTGGCATTCCATTAACAAAAATTAATGAAACAGAATCTGATCGCTTGCTTAACTTGGAAGATACGTTACACAAACGTGTCATTGGTCAAAAAGAAGCAGTGACATCAATCAGTAAAGCAGTAAGACGTGCAAGAGCAGGATTAAAAGATCCTCAAAGACCAATAGGTAGCTTTATATTCTTAGGGCCTACAGGTGTCGGTAAGACAGAATTAGCACGTGCACTAGCAGAAACAATGTTTGGTGAAGATGACGCAATGATTCGTGTTGACATGAGTGAGTTTATGGAAAAACATGCTGTCAGTCGTTTAGTAGGAGCGCCTCCAGGTTATGTTGGTCATGATGATGGCGGTCAATTAACTGAAAAAGTAAGACGCAAACCATATTCAGTTATATTATTTGATGAAATCGAAAAAGCGCATCCTGATGTATTTAACATCTTGTTGCAAGTATTAGATGATGGACATTTAACAGATACTAAAGGTCGTCAAGTAGACTTCCGTAACACAGTGATTATTATGACATCTAACGTGGGTGCGCAAGAATTGCAAGATCAACGTTTTGCTGGATTTGGTGGCGCATCAGAAGGTCAAGACTATGAATCTATCCGTAAAACAATGATGAAAGAATTGAAAAATGCTTTCCGTCCAGAATTCTTAAACCGTGTAGATGACATCATTGTATTCCACAAACTGTCTCAAGATGAGTTGAAAGAAATTGTAACAATGATGGTAAATAAACTTACAGATCGTTTATCAGAACAAGATATTGATATTATCGTTTCTGATGCAGCTAAAGAACGCATCGCTGAAGAAGGATACGATCCAGAATATGGTGCGAGACCACTTATTCGAGAAATCCAAAAAACGATTGAAGATAACTTAAGTGAGTTAATCTTAGACGGCAATCAAATTGAAGGTAAAAATGTTTATATCGACCATGACGGTAAGGAATATAAATATAACATTAAAGATAGAACAGAAGATGAAAAAGAAAAAGAAACTTCTGAATCATAAAATTAGATAAATCAATATAGGTCATAGTGCCAAAGCGTTTCTCAAGTATTTATTTCAACCTTGAGAAACGCTTTTTTAATTTCAAAAACTACGATACAGTATGGTGAAAGTATGATATGACCTTGTAGGCTAATTTGGATATCAATAAAGTATATCTTTTTGATGGTGCTATAGGCATAATAGTGTTATTTTTAAAAATAGATTTTTGCAATATATTCATTTATATATTACAATATAAAGCTATTTATTTAGCATATAAAATATCAAAATAAATCATTTGTAAATAAAATTTGTTTTTACATAAACATAGGTATAAAATAGATTTGTTCAATAAAGATGGAGGTGCAGTTTTGGCCAAAAAGAAAGTGATTTTTGAATGCATGGCATGTGGTTATCAGTCACCTAAATGGATGGGGAAATGTCCTAACTGTGGTGGATGGAATCAAATGGAAGAAATCATAGAACAGAAATCGACAAGTCCGAAATATGGTGTGCGCAGTCGTGAAAATACATCCAAAGTACAGAAGTTAAATGATATAAAGCATGAGACAACACCACGTGTTAAAACGAATTCAGCAGAGTTTAATCGAGTGCTTGGTGGCGGGATCGTTAATGGTTCACTTGTGTTGATTGGTGGCGATCCAGGTATCGGTAAATCAACACTATTGCTTCAAATATGTGCAGCGTTATCACAAGAGAAAAACGTTTTATATATAACTGGTGAAGAATCATTAAATCAAACAAAATTAAGAGCAGATCGATTAGATGAAGATTCAAGTCATTTAAATGTATTTGCAGAAACAGATTTAGAAGTGATACATGAAACAGTTAAACAATTGAAGCCTGATTTGCTTGTTGTAGATTCTATTCAGACTATTTTTCACCCTGAAATCAGTTCTGCACCCGGTTCGGTATCTCAGGTGAGAGAGAGTACACAGAGCTTGATGAATATAGCTAAACAACTAAATATCGCGACGTTTATTGTTGGTCACGTTACGAAAGAAGGTCAGATTGCGGGACCTCGTTTGCTAGAACATATGGTAGATACGGTGCTTTATTTTGAAGGTGATGAGCATCATGCTTATCGGATTTTAAGAGCGGTAAAAAATCGCTTTGGCTCTACAAATGAAATGGGTATTTTTGAAATGAAACAGAGTGGATTGAAAGGTGTTAAAAATCCTTCAGAAATGTTTTTAGAAGAACGGTCTACAAATGTTCCAGGTTCGACAATCGTGTCTACTATGGAAGGTACGCGACCATTATTAATTGAGGTTCAAGCGTTAGTGACACCCACAACATTTAATAATCCAAGACGTATGGCGACAGGAATAGATCACAATCGTTTAAGTTTGTTAATGGCTGTATTAGAGAAAAAAGAAAATTATTTACTGCAACAACAAGATGCCTATATTAAAGTAGCTGGTGGCGTAAGATTAACAGAACCTGCTGTTGATTTAGGAATCATTATTGCTACTGCCTCAAGCTTTAAAGATTTAACTGTAGATGGCTTAGACTGTTTTATCGGCGAAGTTGGTTTAACAGGGGAAGTGAGACGTGTTTCTCGCATTGAACAACGTGTACAAGAAGCGGAAAAATTAGGTTTTAAACGCATTATTATTCCTGAATCTAATATTGGGGGTTGGGAATTCCCGAGCAACATTAAAGTCATTGGTGTGACAAATGTCCATGAGGCATTAAAATATGCCTTATCAAAACATTGATCAACGACATTTATTTAAATGGTTACATGGCTTATGAAGTCATAATAGCTTTCATGCGAAAGGAGCGTTAGCATTTGAACATGATAAGACTCATTGTAATCTTGTGCTATATCATATTGGGCGCAAGTTTAGGCGTGTATCTTATTCCAGAGATTATTGCAGATGCTGGATTGAGTCATTTCATGCTACTTACAAATAATTATTTCAATGGACTACTAGGGATTATACTGTTTTTTGCTATCTTTGGTTGGTTTATTAAGAAAGTAACTTTAGCAATGAAAGATTTAGAACAAATGATTATGCGTCAAAGTGCGATAGAAATATTGTTTGCCACAATTGGGCTCATTATAGGTTTGCTTATTTCTGTAATGATTTCATTTATTTTCCAAATTATTGGCAACAACGTGTTAAATCATTTTGTACCAATCATTGTTACAATCATATTGGGGTATTTAGGATTTCAATTTGGTTTACGTAAACGTGATGAAATGCTTTTGTTTTTGCCAGAAAATATGACGCGTTCTATGGCTATGAATACACGTAATGCGATGCCAAAGGTGATTGATACGAGTGCAATTATAGATGGACGTATTCTAGATGTTTTAGAATGTGGCTTTGTAGATGGTGAGATTTTAATTCCACAAGGTGTGATTAATGAATTGCAAGTTATTGCGGATGCGAATGATAGTGTGAAGAGAGAAAAAGGTCAAAGAGGCTTAGATATGCTTAATGCATTACACGATGCACAGCACCCTACACGTATTATTCAACCTACAAAATCACACAGTGATATAGACGCTATGTTAATTAAACTCGCGCTGCATTATAGAGCTCAAATTATCACTACAGATTTTAATCTGAACAAAGTTTGTCATATACAAGGCATTCAAGTACTCAATGTTAATGACTTATCAGAAGCCATTAAGCCAACAGTCCATCAAGGTGATCGACTTAACTTATTGTTAACTAAGATGGGTAAAGAAGCTGGACAAGCAGTGGGTTATTTAGAAGATGGTACGATGGTAGTTGTAGACAATGCTAAAAAACATATTGGCGAACACATTGATTTAGAAGTCGTCAGTTTATTGCAAACATCTTCGGGTCGGATTATTTTTGCTAAAAAAATATTGAAATAGCAGTTAGGTTTCATATGAAATGTAGCAACTACAGTTACAGTTTCACATGAAACCTTTTTTACGTAAAAACACTGAATGACCAAGTGACAAAAGAATTCATTTATAAACAATTAAATTTAAGCGTGGTAATATCATAATCAGCTTTAAAGTGCTACAATAGATAGCGAAATTGTATTACTATATTTAGAATTATGCCGTGGAATTAAAAACAAAAAATGTTTGATTTTAATATAGTGATGCTTTAAAAAATGATGAGCTATGATATTATAAGTAAGCGAATAAGCAATATACTTTAAATGCTGAAACATTATTTTTTAATATGAACTTCATTGGATTCGTATTGATATATTACTGTGTGTAATAGATAGACACAGTAAAAATGAAAGCAATGAAATTGAAAATAAAAAATTAATTTTAAACAGGAGTGAACATAATGAGTAATCGTGTAAGAGTTAGATATGCGCCAAGTCCAACAGGTTATTTGCATATTGGTAATGCAAGAACTGCATTATTTAACTATTTATTTGCTAAACATTATGATGGTGATTTTGTAATACGTATAGAAGATACAGATAGCAAACGTAATTTAGAGGATGGAGAATCATCACAGTTCGATAATCTAAAATGGCTAGGTATTGATTGGGACGAATCAGTAGATAAGGATAAAGGTTATGGCCCTTACCGTCAGTCAGAACGTGCTGAAATATACAACCCGCTTATTCAACAATTATTAGATGAAGATAAAGCATATAAATGTTATATGACTGAAGAAGAGTTAGAAGCGGAACGTGAACAACAAATTGCGCGTGGTGAAATGCCGCGTTATGGTGGTAAACATGCACATTTAACAGAGGAAGAACGTCAACAATTTGAAGCAGAAGGACGTAAACCTTCTATTCGTTTCCGCGTTCCAAAAGATACAACTTATAAATTCGATGATATGGTTAAAGGCGAAATTTCATTTGATTCAAACAATATGGGAGATTGGGTAATTGTTAAAAAAGACGGTGTACCAACATATAATTTTGCCGTAGCTGTTGATGATCATTACATGGAAATTTCAGATGTTATACGTGGCGACGACCATATTTCAAATACTCCAAAACAATTAATGATTTATGACACATTTGGTTGGGAACCACCAAGATTTGCACATATGTCACTAATTGTAAATGAAGAACGTAAAAAATTAAGTAAACGTGATGGCCAAATCCTTCAATTTATTGAACAGTATAGAGACTTGGGTTACTTACCTGAGGCCTTATTCAACTTTATTACGTTGTTAGGTTGGTCTCCGGAAGGTGAAGATGAAATCTACTCTAAAGAAGAATTTATCAAAATCTTCGACGAAAAACGTTTATCTAAATCACCTGCATTTTTCGATAAACAAAAATTAGCTTGGATTAACAACCAATATATGAAACAAAAAGATACTGAAACAGTATTTGAACTTGCTTTTCCACATTTAGTAAAAGCAGAATTATTGCCTGAAAATCCTTCTGAAGAAGATAAAGCGTGGGGTCGTAAACTGATTGCACTTTATCAGAAAGAAATGAGTTACGCTGGAGAAATTGTTCCGTTATCTGAAATTTTCTTCCGAGACGAACAAACACTAGGTGAAGATGAGCAAGAAGTTATTAATGGTGAACAAGTTCCAGAACTAATGAATCATTTATATGGCAAATTAGAAGCATTAGAACCTTTTGAAGCTGACGAAATTAAAAAAACAATTAAAGAAGTTCAAAAAGAAACAGGTATCAAAGGTAAGCAATTATTTATGCCGATACGTGTAGCTGTAACTGGACAAATGCACGGACCAGAACTGCCAAATACAATTGAAGTTTTAGGCAAAGACAAAGTGCTACAACGCTTAAAAAAATACGTTTAATGCATAGTGTGAATAACATAGATTAAATGTATAACACTTGAAAAATTACAAGTTACCAACTATTATAATATGTGAATGAGCTAAAGGATTAGTATGCAATGGTATGTGTCAAGAGAGTGTGCGGTCGCTGTGAGCACAACACAAAAATTGTTGAATGCACCTTTAGTTTGATGAATTGAATAATGCAAATGAGTCAATATAAGTTGTATTGCTATGTGATTGAGGAATCAGCTTATTAAAAAAGAGTGGAACCGTGCAAAGCACCTCTAACAGTATGATGTTGGAGGTGCTTTTTTAATAAGGAGGTCGCAACCTTGTTTGAAATTTTGAAAAGAATCAAAGATGATGTAAATATGGTGTTTGAGCAAGACCCAGCAGCACGTACAACATTAGAGGTAGTTACATCTTATGCTGGTGTACATGCAGTATGGAGTCACTTAGTTGCACATGCTTTATATAAAAAGAAAAAATATGTATTAGCCAGATTGATTTCTCAAATCACACGTTTTTTTACTGGAATAGAAATACATCCAGGTGCTCAAATTGGCAAGCGTTTATTTATTGACCATGGTATGGGCGTAGTGATAGGAGAAACATGTAGGATTGGTGATAATGTCACAATCTATCAAGGCGTTACTTTAGGTGGGACAGGTAAAGAGAAAGGGAAGCGTCATCCTGATATTGGAGACAATGTTTTAATTGCAGCAGGAGCAAAAGTACTCGGTAATATTAAAATCAATTCAAATGTTAATATTGGCGCAAATTCCGTAGTGTTAAACTCGGTACCTAGCTATTCTACAGTGGTTGGTATACCAGGGCATATCGTAAAACAAGACGGAAGAAGAATTGGCAAAACATTTGATCATCGTAATTTACCTGATCCAATTTATGAGCAATTAAAACAATTAGAGAAACAACTTGAGAAAACAAGAAATGGAGAGATTCAAGATGATTACATTATATAATACACTCACACGTCAAAAAGAAACGTTTAAGTCAATAGAACCAGGTAAGGTTAAAATGTATGTTTGTGGACCAACTGTATATAATTACATTCATATTGGAAACGCAAGACCTGCAATTAACTATGATGTTGTCAGAAGATATCTTGAGTACCAAGGTTATGAAGTGATTTACGTTTCAAACTTTACGGACGTAGATGATAAATTAATAAAACGCTCTAAAGAATTAAATGAGCCTGTAAACACAATAGCTAATCGCTATATTGATGCATTTTATGAAGATGTGGGTGCATTAAATGTCAAAAAAGCGACTTCAAATCCAAGAGTCATGAATCATATGGACGATATTATTAAGTTTATAAAAGAACTTATTGATGAAGGCTATGCATATGAAAGCGGTGGCGACGTTTATTTCAGAACACGTAAGTTTGAAGATTATGGTAAATTAAGCCATCAATCGCTGAACGATTTAAAAGTAGGTGCGCGAATTGAACAAGGGGAACAAAAAGAAGACGCTCTAGATTTTACGTTATGGAAACAAGCAAAACCGGATGAAATCAGTTGGGATAGTCCATTTGGCAAAGGTAGACCAGGCTGGCATATTGAGTGTTCAGTGATGGCTTATCACGAGCTAGGTGCAACAATTGATATTCATGCGGGCGGTACAGATTTACAATTCCCTCATCATGAAAATGAAATTGCACAATCTGAAGCACATAACCATGCCCCATTCGCAAACTATTGGATGCACAATGGTTTCATTAACATAGATAATGAAAAAATGAGTAAGTCATTGGGCAATTTTGTCTTAGTGCATGACATTATTAAAGAAATTGATCCGGACGTCTTACGCTTTTTCATGATAAGTGTACATTATAGAAGTCCAATCAACTATAATATGGAACTTGTTGGGGCAGCTAAAAGTGGGTTAGAACGTATTCGCAATAGTTATCAAGCCATTGAAGAACGTGAAACAATTGCAACTAATATTGAAACACAAAATCATTATATTGATGAAATCAATCAAATATTAGACCAATTTGAAACGGTTATGAACGACGATTTTAATACGGCTAATGCCATTACAGCTTGGTATGATTTATCAAAATTAGCGAATAAATACGTATTAGAAAATACGACATCTACTAAAGTGATTGCACGATTTAAAGAAGTGTATCAAATCTTCAGTGATGTCTTAGGCGTTCCTTTAAAAGCATCAAACAACGATGAATTATTAGAAGAAGATGTTGAAGCGCTCATTGAAGAACGAAATCAGGCGCGACAAAACAAAGATTTTGCACGTGCAGACGAAATCCGTGACCAGTTAAAAGAACAAAATATTATTTTAGAAGATACGCCACAAGGTGTGAGATTCAAACGTGGTTAATATGGATAATAAGTTATTAAATCCATTAACTTTGGCATATATGGGTGATGCAGTATTAGATCAATTCGTAAGAGAGTACATTATATTGAAGTTAAAAGCTAAGCCCAATCGACTACACCAAGAAGCCAAGCGTTACGTATCTGCAAAAAGTCAGGCACAATCGCTTGAGCACTTATTAGAAAATAACTGGTTTACAGCGGAAGAATTAGATATTGTTCGTCGTGGTAGAAATGCGAAGAGTTATACTAAGGCGAAAAACACAGATATTCAAACTTATCGAAAAAGTTCGGGTTTAGAAGCAATCCTCGGATTTTTATATCTAGAAAAAAATCAAGAGCGACTCACCACGTTGCTTGAACGCATCGTAAAAAATGTAGATGAAAGGTAGTGAGACTTTGGAAGAGATTGTTATAGTAGGTCGTCATGCCGTAAAAGAAGCGATTGTTTCCGGACATACAATTAATAAGGTTTTAATTCAAGATACAGTGAAAAAAGGACAAATTAATGATATTTTAAAAAAGGCAAATAGTAATAAAATTATTGTACAAGCAGTACCAAAATCAAAATTAGATGGTTTGTCTGATGCGCCTCACCAAGGTGTCGCTGCATACATCGCACCATATGAATATGCAGATTTTGATGCGTTTTTAGCACAGCAAAAGAACAATGAAAAACTATCAACTGTTTTAATTTTGGATGGCTTAGAAGATCCTCATAATTTAGGGTCGATTTTAAGAACGGCTGACGCTTCAGGTGTAGATGGCATTATTATTCCTAAAAGGCGATCGGTTGCACTTACGCAGACTGTTGCAAAAGCGTCTACTGGCGCGATTGAACATGTCCCTGTCATGCGTGTTACAAATTTGGCGAATACCATTGAAACATTAAAAGACCATGGATACTGGGTGGTCGGTACAGAAGCCGAAAATTCAACAGATTATCGTGAAATGGACGCTGGTATGTCGCTAGCGATTGTTATCGGAAGTGAAGGACAAGGCATGAGCAGACTTACCAAAGATAAATGTGACTTTTATATAAACATTCCAATGGTAGGGCATGTAAATAGTTTGAATGCTTCTGTTGCGGCAAGCTTAATGATGTACGAAGTCTATCGTAAACGTAATCAGATTGGAGAAAAATCATGAAGGATCGTTTCTTGATTATAGACGGTTATAATATGATTGGCCAATCACAAGACTTAAGTCAAATAGCCCAAGAAAATTTGGAAGAAGCACGCGATCAGCTATTAACCGCGATTGCAAATTATAATGCAGTTATAGCAGATGAGGTTGTATGTGTGTTTGATGCCTATGAACAATCCGGCATGTCATCAGAATATATGTATCACGGTGTAAAGATTGTCTTTACTAAAGAAAAAGAAACAGCAGATAGTTTTATAGAAAAATATGTTTATGATTTATACGACAAACACACAAGACATATCACAGTGGTAACAAGTGATATGAGTGAACAACATGCTATATTTGGTGCGGGAGCTTATCGTATCTCTTCTAGAGAAATGTGGAGAGACTTGAGAGAAAATGAAGTTTCGGTTTCAAAAAAGCTCGAAGGGTTCAATGAGCAGAAACCACGCACACGTATAGAACTATCAAATGAAATTTTGGAAGAATTTGAAAAAATTAGAAGGGGTAACAATCACAAATAAGAAGATTGTCCCCTTGCTTTTTTTATAGCGTCCTTTGTATGCTAACTTTATTCTGATTGAAAGGATAAAAAAGCATGCACCAAAGAATAAAACATCAAGAATCAATACCAGTTTCAAAAAGCAAACGGCAAGACATTCATTTCCTAATTGATTTACTAGAGCAAATACAACCACATATTTGGAAATGTTTAAATCATTTCACAATACATCCTGATGATAAAGAAGATTTACAACAAGAAATACTTTTGAAATTATTCAAAGCGATAAGTCAATTTGATTTTTCAAAAGACATACCATTAGCACATTACGTAAATCGTACTATCAAAAATGCTAGAAATGATTATATACGAAAAAAATTAGCTGATGTAAGACGACAAAGGTTATTAGAAAATGAAATGTTAAGCAGTGTCCAAGTGTTAAGGCAAGTGAGGCAACCGGATGACATTATTTTAAGAAGAGAAACCCTGGTTTTGTTGCATCAAAGTGTTGAAAAATTAACAGAGTTAGAACAAGGTATTATAAAATATATTTTAAATGATTATAAACCATCAGAGGTTGCCCATATCTTAAATCTAAATGTTAAGATAGTTTACAATTCGATACATAGATGTAAACTGAAATTAAAGCGTGTTTTTAAGCAAAAGTATCATGACTAAAAACAGTTATTGATACGTATAAAATGATTTTTGGATTAATAGAAAGCAATAGTGGAAGATTGACAATTGACAGAGATGTTATGTATAGTAGATTGGTATTATAATGAGTAAGGTGAAGTGAAATGAAAAAAGTGCCATTAAGCTGTGAAACGTGTGGAAATAGAAATTATAATGTTCCAAAGCAAAGTAACCTTACATCAAGATTGACATTGAAGAAGTATTGTCCAAGATGTAACGCACATACAGTTCATAAAGAAGCGAAATAATGTCGGTATATTAGATTTAGTAATTGAGTAAATATAACCTTCCAATTTAGTTGTGAGTATTGTATTTGCTTAATTTGTCGTATGTATAAGCAAATGAGAAAATCGAATTAATATGGAGGTATTGCTAATGGCTAAAAAAGAAAATTTCTTTCAAGGCGTAAAGTCAGAAATGGAAAAGACGAGTTGGCCAACGAAAGAAGAATTATTTAAATATACTATTATTGTTGTGTCAACGGTAGTATTTTTCTTAGCCTTCTTCTATGTCTTAGATTTAGGTATTGGTAGAGTTATAGAGTTAATTAAATAGATAGGAGTGACGACATGTCTGAGGAAGTTGGCGCAAAGCGTTGGTATGCTGTGCATACTTATTCTGGTTATGAGAACAAAGTTAAGAAGAATTTAGAAAAACGTGTGGAATCTATGAATATGACTGAATTGATATTCAGAGTGGTTATACCTGAAGAAGAAGAAACACAAGTTAAAGATGGTAAAGCTAAAACGTTAACTAAAAAAACATTTCCTGGTTATGTATTAGTCGAATTAATCATGACTGATGAATCATGGTATATTGTGAGAAACACACCGGGTGTTACAGGATTTGTTGGTTCAGCAGGTGCTGGGTCAAAACCAAATCCATTATTACCTGAAGAAGCACGTTTCATCTTGAAACAAATGGGCATGAAAGAAAAAACAATTGATGTTGAATTAGATTTAGGTGAGCAAGTTCAAATCAAATCAGGTCCATTTGCGAATCAAGTTGGTGAAGTTCAAGAAATTGAAGCGGATAAATTTAAATTGACAGTTCTTGTAGACATGTTTGGTAGAGAAACACCTGTTGAAGTAGAATTCGATCAAATTGAAAAATTATAAAGGTATATAAGTAATACTAGACTTGCTAAAGCAAGAAATATTACTTTACATGCATCAAGAACCCCTAATCATTAAAATGATTCAGTGTAAGGAATACCTGAGCCAAGGCTCATGCATTAAGAACCCCTAATCATTAAAATGATAAGGGGTTCTATAAAAAAAGTTCCATTTTACTCTTGCTTTATGATTTGAGTAGATGTTATAATACTGTGGTCGCGCTCATAGAGCGTTCATTTCGTCACGAAATGTAGAAGAGTGGGAGGACAAAACTGAGTCCTGTGACCACATCACGATATCAAGGAGGTGCACATCGTGGCTAAAAAAGTAGAAAAAGTTGTTAAATTACAAATTCCTGCAGGTAAAGCAAACCCAGCACCACCAGTTGGTCCAGCATTAGGTCAAGCAGGTGTGAACATTATGGGATTCTGTAAGGAATTCAACGCACGTACACAAGAAGATGCAGGTTTAATTATTCCGGTAGAAATCAGTGTTTATGAAGATCGTTCATTTACATTCATTACAAAAACTCCACCGGCTCCAGTACTACTTAAAAAAGCAGCTGGCGTTGAAAAAGGTTCTGGTGAACCTAACAAAAACAAAGTTGCTACAGTAACTAAAGATCAAGTACGTGAAATTGCAAACCAAAAAATGCAAGATTTAAACGCTGCAGACGAAGAAGCAGCTATGCGTATTATCGAAGGTACTGCACGTAGTATGGGTATCACAGTCCAATAATATTAAAAAATTAACGAAAACATAGATTGACGATGAAGCAGATGACAGAAATGACAAACAGGATCAAAGCGTTCAATATTGTCGTAATAAGAGGGAAATTGTCATTTATTTAGGAAGTGTTTCCTGAGATGAAATATGATTAAAACCTCTCTGTTATCTGCTCTTAACTTGCAAATGCGAGTAAATGTGGGAGGAAATTCCGCTAAAACCACTAAAGGAGGACATGAAATGGCTAAGAAAAGTAAAAGATTTCAAGAAGTAGCTAATAAAATTGACCGCCAAAAACACTATAGTGTGGAAGAAGCAGTTGAATTAGCTAAAGAAACAAGTATCGCTAACTTTGACGCATCAGTTGAAGTAGCATTCCGTTTAGGAATTGATACACGTAAAAATGATCAACAAATCCGTGGTGCAGTTGTACTTCCAAATGGTACAGGTAAATCACAACGTGTATTGGTATTCGCAAAAGGAGACAAAGCAGCTGAAGCAGAAGCAGCAGGTGCAGATTTCGTTGGTGAAGGTGAATATGTTCAACAAATCCAACAAGGTTGGTTTGACTTTGACGTAGTAGTAGCTACACCAGATATGATGGGCGAAGTTGGTAAACTTGGTCGTGTATTAGGACCTAAAGGTTTAATGCCAAATCCTAAAACTGGAACTGTAACAATGGACGTTACAAAAGCAGTTGAAGAAATCAAAGCAGGTAAAGTAGAATATCGTGCTGAAAAAGCTGGTATTGTACATGCTTCTATTGGTAAAGTATCATTTGATACTGACAAACTTGTTGAAAACTTCAAAGCTTTACAAGATGTGTTAACTAAAGCAAAACCATCTTCAGCTAAAGGTACTTACTTCAAATCTGTTGCTGTTACAACAACAATGGGTCCTGGCGTAAAAGTCGATACTTCTAGCTTCAAACTTTAATCTTAAATATAAATGATGATAAGACTGGATGGATATATTCAGTCTTATCTTTAAAAATATATTGACATATTATATTTAACCAGTTATATTGGTTAATGTATTATTTTACCTAAGACAGTAGGAGTTAGTCATAACTTAAAAATAATCCTACCGAGGCTAAAATTGACTTGAACGTGAAGATTTTTAGATCTTTCAAGCACTTTTTGCCGTGGGTAGAAAGTGCTTTTTTTATTGAGATAAAGTTGTTAATTGACATAATTAGCAGTTGTAATCAAGATTAAAAGCACCAAATAAAAAACTATGGAGGTGTCTAAATGTCTGCTATCATCGAAGCTAAAAAACAACAAGTTGATGTAATTGCTGAATCATTAAAGAATTCAGTATCTACTGTAATCGTTGACTACCGCGGTCTAACTGTTTCAGAAGTAACTGAATTACGTTCACAATTACGTGAAGCTGGCGTTGAATTCAAAGTATTGAAAAATACAATGGTTCGTCGTGCTGCTGATCAAGTTGGCTTAGAAGATTTAAATGAACACTTAGTAGGTCCTACTGCAGTTGCTACTTCAACAGAAGATGTTGTTGCTCCAGCAAAAGTATTAGCAGGATTTGCTAAAGAACATAAAGCTTTAGAAATTAAAGTAGGTGTTATGGAAGGCAGTGTTATTTCTGCTGAAGAAGTTAACACAGTTGGTACATTACCATCACACGACGGTCTTGTTTCTATGCTTTTATCAGTATTACAAGCTCCAGTACGCAATTTCGCTTATGCAGTTAAAGCTGTTGGAGAAGATAAAGAACAAAACGAAGAAAGCGCTGAATAATTGCGCATAAAACTAATAAAATTAATGGAGGAATATTAAAATGGCTAATCAAGAACAAATCATTGAAGCAATTAAAGAAATGTCAGTTTTAGAATTAAACGACTTAGTAAAAGCAATTGAAGAAGAATTTGGTGTAACTGCAGCAGCTCCAGTAGCAGCAGCAGGTGCAGCAGGTGGCGGAGACGCTGCTGAAGAAAAAACAGAATTTGATGTTGAATTAACATCAGCTGGATCATCTAAAATCAAAGTCGTTAAAGCTGTTAAAGAAGCTACTGGCTTAGGATTAAAAGATGCTAAAGAATTAGTTGACGGAGCTCCTAAAGTGATCAAAGAAGCTTTACCAACTGAAGAAGCTGAAAAACTTAAAGAAGCATTAGAAGAAGTTGGCGCTACAGTAGAATTAAAATAATTCTAGCTGGCTAACAGTTCATAATTATATATTGAAGGTTATTCAAGCAGTTTAACACATTAGCTATTTCGATACGCTAATCTTAAATGCAATGTGGATATCCTGAAATCTTTGAGAAATGAAAACCCCGTTATCGATATAACGGGGTTTTATCTTATTTGATCTATCCTGAATGAATCGTTTGTTGTTACAAAGTTTTGTTGAGGGTATAGTATTAATCTAAGATGAATTAGATTAAAAGAGGTGTAGTCATGAGTCATTACTATGATGAAAATCCTGAAGTAGAAAGCGCTGAACTTCCTTTTACGTATTCCTACAAAAACTATGATTTAAAATTAGTTACTGATTCAGGTGTATTTTCTAAAGGGAAAATAGACTTTGGTTCAGATTTATTAATCAATACTTTTTTGAAAGAAAATCCCCCGGGTCCTACTAAAAAAATTATAGATGTTGGTTGTGGTTATGGGCCGATTGGTTTGATGATTGCAAAAGTGTCTCCGCACCATGAAATAACGATGGTTGATGTAAATCAACGCGCACTTTCCTTATCGATTAAAAATAAAACGCAAAATCATTTAGAGAATGTAGAGATCAAAGAAAGTGATGGGTTATCGCAAGTAGAGGATAATGCTTTTGATTTTGTATTAACGAATCCACCGATTAGAGCAGGAAAAAAAGTAGTTCATAGCATCTTAACTGATGCGTATCATAAATTAAAAGCGAATGGTGCCCTTTATGTTGTGATTCAAAAGAAACAAGGTATGCCATCTGCGAAGAAAAAAATGGAAGAAACATTTGGTAATGTAGAAGTATTAGAAAAGCACAAAGGCTATTATATATTAAGAAGTGTAAAAGGTTGATTAAAAACCACTGTTCTGATATAGTAATAGAATGTAAAAAATTATGTTCAATAAGTGTGTACTTTTACGTATAAATTAACAAAGTATATAAGGTGAAATAGAAAATGGTGTCATGAGTTATGCTACCGTTTTCTTTTTGTCTAATTATATTTGCTGATTTAGTAAAAGTAAACACGCAATTTTTGAGGGGTGAATCTGTTTGGCAGGTCAATTTGTCCAATATGGAAGACATCGTAAACGTAGAAACTATGCGAGAATTTCAGAGGTATTAGAATTACCGAATTTAATTGAGATTCAAACTAAGTCTTACGAGTGGTTCTTAGAAGAAGGTTTATATGAAATGTTTAGAGACATTTCACCGATTGAAGATTTCACAGGAAATCTGTCTTTAGAGTTTGTTGATTACAGACTTGGAGAATCAAAATATGATTTAGAAGAATCGAAAAACCGTGATACGACGTATTCTGCACCTCTACGTGTAAAAGTACGTCTAATCATTAAAGAAACAGGCGAAGTGAAAGAGCAAGAAGTATTTATGGGTGATTTCCCATTAATGACAGATACAGGTACATTTGTGATTAATGGTGCTGAGCGTGTAATCGTATCGCAATTAGTTCGTTCACCATCCGTTTACTTTAATGAAAAATTAGATAAAAATGGTCGCACAAACTATGATGCAACAATTATTCCTAACCGTGGCGCATGGTTAGAGTATGAAACTGATGCCAAAGATGTAGTTTATGTACGTATTGATAGAACAAGAAAATTACCACTAACAGTATTATTGAGAGCTTTAGGTTTCTCAACAGATCAAGAAATCATTGATCTTTTAGGAGACAATGAGTACTTACGTAATACATTAGAAAAAGATGGTACTGAAAATACTGATCAAGCACTATTAGAAATTTATGAGCGTTTACGCCCAGGTGAACCTCCGACAGTAGAAAATGCGAAAAGCTTATTATACTCACGTTTCTTCGATCCGAAACGTTATGATTTAGCGAGCGTGGGTCGTTATAAAGCGAATAAAAAACTTCATTTAAAACACCGTTTATTCAATCAAAAATTAGCAGAACCAATTGTTAATGCTGAAACAGGTGAAATTGTAGCTGAAGAAGGTACTGTCCTAGATCGTCGTAATTTAGATGAAATCATGGATGTATTAGAATCTAATGCGAACAGTGAAGTTTTTGAACTTGAAGGTACTGTGATTGATGAACCAGTAGAAATTCAATCTATTAAAGTATATGTTCCTAATGATGAAGAAGGCCGCACAACAACAGTTATTGGTAATGCATTCCCTGATTCAGAAGTGAAATGTATTACACCAGCTGACATCATCGCATCAATGTCATATTTCTTTAATTTATTAAGTGGTATTGGATTCACAGATGATATTGACCATTTAGGTAATCGTCGTCTACGTTCAGTAGGTGAGTTACTACAAAACCAATTCCGTATTGGTTTATCAAGAATGGAACGTGTGGTACGTGAAAGAATGTCTATTCAAGACACAGATTCAATTACGCCACAACAATTAATTAATATCCGTCCAGTTATTGCGTCAATTAAAGAATTCTTTGGTAGTTCTCAATTGTCACAATTCATGGACCAAGCCAATCCATTAGCAGAATTGACACATAAACGTCGTCTATCAGCATTAGGACCTGGTGGTTTAACACGTGAACGTGCTCAAATGGAAGTGCGTGACGTTCACTACTCTCACTATGGCCGTATGTGTCCAATCGAAACACCAGAGGGACCAAACATTGGTTTGATCAACTCATTATCAAGTTATGCACGTGTAAATGAATTTGGTTTCATTGAAACACCATATCGTAAAGTAGATCTTGAGACGAATAGTATCACAGATCAAATCGATTATTTAACAGCTGATGAAGAAGATAGCTATGTAGTAGCACAAGCGAATTCTAAACTAGATGAAAATGGTCGTTTCTTAGACGATGAAGTTGTTTGTCGTTTCCGTGGTAACAACACAGTTATGGCCAAAGAAAAAATGGATTACATGGATGTATCTCCTAAACAAGTTGTTTCTGCAGCAACAGCATGTATTCCATTCTTAGAAAACGATGACTCTAACCGTGCATTAATGGGTGCAAACATGCAACGTCAAGCAGTACCATTGATGAATCCAGAATCGCCTTTCGTAGGTACTGGTATGGAACACGTAGCAGCTCGTGACTCTGGTGCTGCAATTGTCGCTAAACATAAAGGCCGTGTTGAACACGTTGAATCTAATGAAATTCTTGTACGTCAACTTATCGAAGAAGATGGACAAGAATACGAAGGCGAAATCGATCGCTATCCGTTAGCTAAGTTCAAACGCTCAAACACAGGTACTTGTTATAACCAAAGACCAATCGTTGCTACAGGTGATGTCGTAACGAAAGGTGAAATTTTAGCCGATGGTCCTTCAATGGAACTTGGTGAAATGGCGTTAGGTAGAAACGTAGTTGTCGGATTCATGACATGGGACGGTTACAACTATGAAGATGCTGTAATTATGAGCGAACGCCTAGTGAAAGATGACGTATATACTTCTATCCATATTGAAGAATATGAATCAGAAGCACGTGATACAAAACTAGGACCTGAAGAAATTACACGTGATATTCCTAACGTTTCAGATAGTGCGCTTAAAAACTTAGATGACCGTGGTATTGTATACGTAGGTGCTGAAGTTAATGACGGAGACATTCTAGTAGGTAAAGTAACGCCTAAAGGTGTAACAGAATTAACAGCAGAAGAACGCTTATTACATGCGATATTCGGTGAAAAAGCACGTGAAGTACGTGATACATCATTACGTGTACCTCATGGTGCAGGCGGTATTGTTCTAGACGTTAAAGTCTTCAACCGTGAAGAAGGAGATGACACATTATCTCCAGGTGTAAACCAATTAGTACGTGTTTATATCGTTCAAAAACGTAAAATACATGTTGGTGACAAAATGTGTGGTCGTCATGGTAACAAAGGTGTTATCTCTAAGTTAGTTCCTGAAGAAGATATGCCTTACTTACCAGACGGTACACCAATCGACATCATGTTGAACCCACTAGGTGTTCCATCACGTATGAATATCGGACAAGTATTAGAGTTACATTTAGGTATGGCTGCTAAAAACTTAGGTATTCATGTTGCTTCACCAGTATTTGATGGTGCGAGTGATGAAGATGTATGGTCAACGATTGAAGAAGCTGGTATGGCACGTGACGGTAAGACAGTATTATACGATGGACGTACGGGTGAACCATTCGATAACAGAATCTCAGTCGGCGTTATGTATATGTTGAAACTTGCACACATGGTTGACGATAAATTGCACGCACGTTCAACTGGACCATACTCACTTGTTACGCAACAACCATTAGGTGGTAAAGCACAATTCGGTGGACAACGTTTCGGTGAGATGGAAGTATGGGCACTTGAAGCTTACGGTGCTGCATACACACTTCAAGAAATCTTAACTTATAAATCTGATGATACAGTAGGTCGTGTAAAAACTTATGAATCTATTGTTAAAGGTGAAAACATTACTAAACCTGGTGTTCCTGAATCATTCAGAGTATTGATGAAAGAACTTCAAAGTTTAGGATTAGATGTTAAGATTATGGATGAGCATGACAATGAAATCGACATGCAAGATAACGAAGATGAAGATGCAGTAGAACGTAAAGTGGACCTTCAACAAAAAGAAGCGCCACAATCACAAAAAGAAATTACTGACTAATACAGATCGCATTTAAGTTTATAAAAAGATATACCATTTTGGGGTAAAGTCGTCGTACTTGCCTCATTATGGCCTTATCTATTATTGATAAAGAGCAATCAATCAATTTGCACAGCTAATCTAAATTGAAGGAGGTAGGCTCCTTGATTGATGTAAATAATTTCCATTATATGAAAATAGGACTTGCTTCACCTGAAAAAATCCGTTCATGGTCTTTTGGTGAGGTTAAAAAGCCAGAAACAATTAACTATCGTACTTTAAAACCAGAAAAAGATGGTCTATTCTGTGAGAGAATTTTCGGACCTACAAAAGACTGGGAATGTAGTTGTGGTAAATACAAACGTGTACGCTATAAAGGTATGGTTTGTGATAGATGTGGAGTAGAAGTAACTAAATCTAAAGTGCGCCGTGAAAGAATGGGACACATTGAATTAGCTGCGCCAGTTTCACATATTTGGTACTTCAAAGGTATTCCAAGCCGCATGGGACTATTATTAGATATGTCACCAAGAGCATTAGAAGAAGTCATTTATTTTGCTTCTTATGTTGTTGTAAATCCTGGCCCAACTGGATTAGAGAAAAAGACATTACTATCTGAAGCAGAATTCAGAGAGTACTATGATAAATTCCCTGGTCAATTTACAGCTAAAATGGGTGCTGAAGGTATCAAAGAATTATTAGATGAAATTGATTTGGATACAGAATTAAAAGAATTGCGTGATGAGTTAGAGTCTGCAACAGGACAAAGACTTACACGTGCGATTAAACGATTAGAAGTAGTTGAATCATTCAGACATTCTGGTAATAATCCAGCTTGGATGGTATTAGATGTACTTCCAATAATTCCACCAGAAATCAGACCAATGGTTCAATTAGACGGTGGACGTTTTGCAACAAGTGATTTAAATGATTTATATCGCCGTGTCATCAACCGTAACAACCGTTTAAAACGTTTATTAGATTTAGGTGCTCCTGGCATCATCGTACAAAACGAAAAACGTATGCTACAAGAAGCAGTTGATGCACTTATCGATAATGGTCGCCGTGGTCGTCCAGTAACTGGACCAGGTAACCGTCCATTAAAATCATTGTCACATATGCTTAAAGGTAAACAAGGTCGTTTCCGTCAAAACTTATTAGGTAAACGTGTTGACTATTCAGGCCGTTCCGTTATCGCTGTTGGACCAAGCTTGAAGATGTATCAATGTGGCTTACCTAAAGAAATGGCTTTAGAGTTGTTTAAACCTTTCATCATGAAAGAATTAGTTCAACGTGAAATTGCGACAAACATTAAAAATGCGAAAAGCAAGATTGAACGTATGGATGATGAAGTATGGGATGTACTAGAAGACGTCATTAAAGAACATCCAGTTCTTTTAAACCGTGCACCAACGCTGCATAGATTAGGTATCCAAGCATTTGAACCTACACTTGTAGAAGGTCGTGCGATTCGTCTACATCCACTTGCAACTACAGCTTATAACGCTGACTTTGATGGTGACCAAATGGCTGTTCACGTACCATTATCTAAAGAAGCACAAGCAGAAGCACGTATGCTTATGCTTGCAGCACAAAACATCTTAAACCCTAAAGATGGTAAACCTGTTGTTACACCATCACAAGATATGGTATTAGGTAACTATTACCTTACTTTAGAACGTAAAGATGCAGTAAATACTGGTACAATTTATAATGATACAAACGAAGTGTTGAAAGCTTATGCGAATGGTTATGTACATTTACACACACGTATAGGTGTGCATGCAAGTTCATTTAATAACCCAACATTTACAGAAGCGCAAAATCATAAAATTTTAACAACATCTGTTGGTAAAGTAATCTTTAATGAAATCATTCCTGATTCATTTGCATATATTAACGAACCAACAAAATATAACCTTGAAAACAGTACGCCAGACAAATACTTTGTTTCTGCGACAGAATTAGGTGAGGGTGGATTAAAAGCATATTTTGATGAACAATCACTCATCGAACCATTCAACAAGAATTTCTTAGGAAATATCATTGCAGAAGTCTTTAATCGATTCAGCATCACAGATACATCTATGATGTTAGATAGAATGAAAGACTTAGGATTCAAATTCTCTTCTAAAGCTGGTATCACTGTCGGTGTATCTGACATTGTGGTTTTACCAGATAAGCAACAAATTTTAGATGAACATGAAAAACTAGTTGAAAAAGTACAAAAACAATTCAACCGTGGTTTAATTACTGAATTTGAACGTTACAATGCAGTTGTTGAAATTTGGACTGATGCCAAAGACCAAATTCAAAACGAATTAATGGGATCACTTGAAAAAACAAACCCAATCTTTATGATGAGTGACTCTGGTGCCCGTGGTAACGCATCTAACTTTACACAGTTAGCAGGTATGCGTGGACTTATGGCTGCACCATCCGGTAAGATTATTGAATTACCAATCACTTCATCATTCCGTGAAGGTTTAACAGTGTTAGAATACTTTATCTCTACACATGGTGCACGTAAAGGTCTTGCCGATACAGCACTTAAAACAGCGGACTCTGGTTATCTTACTCGTCGTCTTGTTGATGTGGCACAAGATGTTATCGTTCGTGAAGAAGACTGTGGTACGGACCGTGGTTTACTTGTATCTGATATTAAAGAAGGTACTGAAATGATTGAACCATTCAGCGAACGTATTGAAGGTCGTTATTCTAAAGAAACGATTCGCCATCCAGAAACAGATGAAGTCATCGTTCGTCCAGATGAGTTAGTAACAGCAGAAATTGCTAAGAAAATCACAGACGCTGGTATAGAAGAAATGTATATCCGTTCAGCATTCACATGTAATACACGTCATGGTGTATGTGAAAAATGTTATGGTAAAAACCTTGCTACTGGTGAAAAAGTTGAAGTTGGTGAAGCAGTTGGTACAATTGCTGCCCAATCCATCGGTGAACCAGGTACACAGCTTACAATGCGTACATTCCACACAGGTGGTGTAGCAGGTAGTGATATCACGCAAGGTCTTCCTCGTATCCAAGAGATTTTCGAGGCGCGTAACCCTAAAGGTCAAGCAGTCGTGACTGAAATTGAAGGTGTCGTAGATGACATTAGCGTTGCCAAAGATCGTCAACAAGAAATCGTCATCAAAGGCGCAAATGAAACGAAATCTTACCTAGCTTCAGGTACTTCAAGATTAAAAGTTGAAGTTGGCCAAAGTGTTGAACGTGGTGAAGCACTCACAGAAGGTTCAATTGAACCTAAGAATTTCTTATCTATATCTGGCTTGAATGCAACAGAAAGTTATTTATTAAAAGAAGTTCAAAAAGTTTACCGTATGCAAGGTGTTGAAATTGATGATAAACACGTTGAAGTTATGGTAAGACAAATGTTACGTAAAGTACGTATCATTGAAGCTGGAGATACGAAATTACTTCCAGGTGCACTTGTAGATATTCATAACTTTACAGATGCGAACCGTGAAGCATTCAAAGAACGTAAACGTCCAGCAACATCTAAACCTGTATTATTAGGTATAACAAAAGCTTCTCTTGAAACTGAAAGCTTCTTATCAGCAGCTTCATTCCAAGAAACAACACGTGTACTTACAGATGCTGCTATCAAAGGTAAACGTGATAACTTACTTGGACTTAAAGAGAACGTTATTATCGGTAAGCTCATCCCAGCTGGTACAGGTATGAGACGTTACAGTGATGTACAGTATGATAAAGCGACACCAGAAGAAGTTGTTGAAGAGATTCAACCAACTGAAATCTAGTATTGCTTTTAAAATATGAAATGGTTTAGCATTCATTTGAGCTTGTATAAACATATAGACATGTGTTGAAGTTGTAGGACTGCAACACGTGTCTATGTCTTAAGTGACTGACCATTTTACTTTGGGCGAAATAAAAGATGAGATGGTAACATTTGATCTTTATTTCGCTCTTTTATTTTTTTATATATTTTCTGCAAAAAATGCTAATTAAAGTTGACTACGCAGTAATTTTGATGTTATTATTATTAAGGTTGATGCAAGCAGAACTTTGGAGGATATTTAGATGTCTAATGAAAAAGTTGCACGCTTTAACAAACAACACTATGTTATTGGTCTTAAACAGACGCTAAAAGCTTTGAATAAAGATCAAGTGACATCATTGATTATCGCTGAAGACGTTGAAGTTCATCTAATGACTCGCGTGTTAAGTCAAATCAATCAAAAAAACATATCTATCTCATTTTTCGAGAGCAAACGAGCTTTAGGAAAGTATGTAGGTATAAACGTTAATGCGACTGTTGTTGCATTATTGAAATGAGATTAGTAAGATTTTTCTTACTAAATTTTATTTACCTTTAAAATGAACCACCTGGATGTGTGGGATTATAAAAGAAGAGAGGAGGACATATTTCATGCCAACTATTAACCAATTAGTACGTAAACCAAGACAAAGCAAATCAAAAAACTATGATTCACCAGCATTGAACAGAAACTACAACAGTAAAAAGAAAAAGTACACTAGCTTAAACTCACCGCAAAAACGTGGTGTTTGTACACGTGTAGGTACTATGACACCTAAAAAACCTAACTCTGCGTTACGTAAATATGCTCGTGTGCGTTTGTCTAACAACATCGAAATTAACGCGTATATCCCTGGTATCGGCCACAACTTACAAGAACACAGTGTTGTACTTGTACGTGGTGGACGTGTAAAAGACTTACCTGGTGTACGTTACCACATCGTACGTGGTGCACTTGATACTTCAGGTGTTGACGGTCGTAGACAAGGTCGTTCATTATACGGAACTAAAAAACCTAAAAAATAAGTTTAAGATTGCGTAAATTTTCGTTATAAAGAATGAAAATATATTATAATTAGGAAGGGAGGATTTATATTATGCCTCGTAAAGGATCAGTACCAAAAAGAGACGTATTACCAGATCCAATTCATAACTCAAAATTAGTTACTAAATTAATTAACAAAATTATGTTAGATGGTAAACGTGGAACAGCTCAAAAAATTCTTTATTCTGCATTTGAATTAGTTCAAGAACGCAGTGGTCGTGAAGCTATCGAAGTTTTCGAAGAAGCTATCGACAACATTATGCCAGTATTAGAAGTTAAAGCACGTCGTGTAGGTGGCTCTAACTATCAAGTACCTGTAGAAGTTCGTCCAGAACGTCGTACTACTTTAGGCCTTCGTTGGTTAGTTAACTATTCACGTCTTCGTGGTGAAAAAACGATGGAAGAACGTTTAGCTAACGAAATTTTAGACGCTGCAAACAACACTGGTGGTGCAGTTAAGAAACGTGAAGACGTTCATAAAATGGCTGAAGCTAACAAAGCCTTCGCTCACTATCGTTGGTAGGATAGTAGGTTTTCCCTGAGCATGTTCCACATTGATAGTTTACTATCTAGGTGCATGCTTAGGGCATCGCCATATTTATAGTATTTATTCGCAGTTATACTGGAAGGAGAAAAATACATGGCTAGAGATTTTAGTTTAGAAAGAACTCGTAATATCGGTATCATGGCTCACATCGATGCTGGTAAAACAACTACGACTGAACGTATTCTTTACTATACTGGACGTATCCATAAAATTGGTGAAACTCATGAAGGAGCTTCACAAATGGACTGGATGGAACAGGAGCAAGACCGCGGTATTACAATCACATCAGCTGCAACAACAGCTTCATGGGATGATCACCGTGTAAACATCATCGATACACCTGGACACGTAGACTTCACTGTTGAAGTTGAACGTTCATTACGTGTACTTGATGGTGCGGTTACAGTACTTGATGCGCAATCAGGTGTTGAACCTCAAACTGAAACAGTTTGGCGTCAAGCAACAACTTACGGCGTTCCTCGTATTGTATTCGTAAACAAAATGGATAAACTAGGTGCGAACTTTGAATATGCTGTAAGCACAATTCATGATCGCCTACAAGCGAATGCACAACCAATCCAATTACCAATTGGTGCGGAAGATGAATTTGAAGCAATCATCGACTTAGTTGAAATGAAATGTTTCAAATACAACAATGACTTAGGAACTGAAATTGAAGAAATTGAAATTCCTGAAGATCAAAAAGAAAGAGCTGAAGAAGCTCGTGCAACACTTATTGAAGCAGTAGCTGAAACAAGTGATGAATTAATGGAAAAATATCTTGGTGACGAAGAAATTACTGTAGCTGAATTAAAAGACGCTATTCGTCAAGCAACTAATAATATTGAATTCTACCCAGTTCTTGTTGGTACTGCCTTCAAAAACAAAGGTGTTCAATTAATGCTTAACGCAGTAATTGATTATTTACCTTCACCATTAGATGTTAAACCAATTATCGGTCACCGTGCTGATGATCCAGAAGAAGAAGTTATCGCAAAAGCGGATGACAATGCTGAGTTCGCTGCACTAGCGTTCAAAGTAATGACTGACCCTTATGTTGGTAAGTTAACATTCTTCCGTGTGTACTCAGGTACATTAACTTCTGGTTCTTATGTTAAAAACTCTACGAAGAATAAACGTGAACGTGTAGGTCGTTTACTACAAATGCACGCTAACTCTCGTCAAGAGCTTAACACAGTTTACTCAGGAGATATCGCTGCTGCGGTAGGTCTAAAAGAAACTGGTACTGGTGATACTTTATGTGGTGAGAAAAATGACATTATCTTGGAATCAATGGACTTCCCAGAACCTGTTATTCACTTATCAGTTGAACCAAAATCTAAAGCTGACCAAGACAAAATGACTACAGCTTTAGTTAAATTACAAGAAGAAGACCCAACATTCCATGCACACACTGACGAAGAAACTGGACAAGTTATCATCGGTGGTATGGGTGAGCTTCACTTAGACATCTTAGTTGACCGTATGAAAAAAGAATTTAACGTTGAATGTAATGTTGGTGCGCCAATGGTTTCATACCGTGAAACATTTAAGCAATCAGCACAAGTTCAAGGTAAATTCGCGCGTCAATCTGGTGGTCGTGGACAATACGGTGACGTTAAAATTGAATTTGAACCGAACGAAACAGGCGGCGGTTTCGAATTCGAAAACGCTATCGTTGGTGGTGTAGTTCCTCGTGAATACATTCCATCAGTTGAAGCAGGACTTAAAGATGCTATGGAAAACGGTGTATTAGCTGGTTATCCATTAATTGATGTTAAAGCAAAATTATTTGATGGTTCATATCATGATGTCGATTCATCAGAAATGGCCTTCAAAATCGCTGCATCATTAGCGCTTAAAGAAGCAGCTAAAAAATGTGAACCAGTTATCTTAGAACCAATGATGAAAGTTACAATTGAAATGCCTGAAGAATACATGGGTGACATCATGGGTGATGTAACATCTCGTCGTGGACGTGTTGATGGTATGGAACCTCGTGGTAATGCACAAGTTGTAAATGCCTTTGTACCACTTTCAGAAATGTTCGGTTATGCAACTTCATTACGTTCTAATACACAAGGTCGTGGAACATACACAATGTACTTCGATCACTATGCAGAAGTTCCAAAATCAATTTCTGAAGATATAATTAAGAAAAACAGTGGTAATAAAACAGCTGAATAATTAGACTTGTATTGTGCAGTGACAGTCTGTACAATACATGTAAAGCATAATTATATGGCTTACAGTTTTATTAATTGATTTTTTAGGGAAAATGCATTATAAAGGTACTATATGGTCCTTTTAAACTAAATTAATCATCTTCTCATGATGGTGAGAAACTGTCATGAGAGATAAATTTAACAATTATTTTTCTAACGAATAGGAGAGATTTTATAATGGCTAAAGAAAAATTCGATCGCTCAAAAGAACATGCCAATATTGGTACAATCGGACACGTTGACCATGGTAAAACTACTTTAACAGCTGCTATCGCAACTGTTTTAGCAAAAAATGGTGACACTGTTGCACAATCATACGACATGATTGACAACGCTCCAGAAGAAAAAGAACGTGGTATTACAATTAATACTGCACACATCGAGTATACTACTGACAAACGTCACTATGCTCACGTTGACTGCCCAGGACACGCTGACTATGTTAAAAACATGATCACTGGTGCTGCACAAATGGACGGAGCTATCTTAGTAGTATCTGCTGCAGATGGTCCAATGCCACAAACTCGTGAACACATCCTTTTATCACGTAACGTTGGTGTTCCAGCATTAGTTGTATTCTTAAACAAAGTTGACATGGTTGACGATGAAGAATTATTAGAATTAGTAGAAATGGAAGTTCGTGACTTATTAAGCGAATATGACTTCCCAGGTGACGATGTACCTGTAATCTCTGGTTCAGCATTAAAAGCACTTGAAGGCGACGCTGACTATGAGCAAAAAATCTTAGACTTAATGCAAGCTGTTGACGAATTCATTCCAACACCAGAACGTGATTCTGATAAACCATTCATGATGCCAGTTGAGGACGTATTCTCAATCACTGGTCGTGGTACTGTTGCTACAGGCCGTGTTGAACGTGGTCAAATCAAAGTCGGTGAAGAAGTTGAAATCATCGGTATGCAAGAAGAATCAAGCAAAACAACTGTTACTGGTGTAGAAATGTTCCGTAAATTATTAGACTATGCTGAAGCTGGTGACAACATTGGTGCGTTATTACGTGGTGTTGCACGTGAAGACATCCAACGTGGTCAAGTTTTAGCTGCTCCTGGTTCAATTACACCACATACAAAGTTTAAAGCGGAAGTTTACGTTTTATCTAAAGATGAAGGTGGACGTCATACTCCATTCTTCAGTAACTACCGCCCACAATTCTATTTCCGTACTACTGACGTAACAGGCGTTGTTACTTTACCAGAAGGTACTGAAATGGTTATGCCTGGCGACAATGTTGAAATGGAAGTTGAACTAATTTCTCCAATCGCTATCGAAGACGGTACACGTTTCTCTATCCGTGAAGGTGGACGTACTGTTGGATCAGGCGTTGTAACTGAAATCTACAAATAAGATATCTTATCTTTAATATAGATTTGAAGAGTCTCCATTTTGGAGGCTCTTTTTTTATTTTTGATGTAATATTTATTTTTCAACTGAATAATATTATGACCAAGGTTGAAATTTAAAGTGTGAGATATTTGGAAATAAAAAGACCCTAGGCTATTCAGGCCTAGGGCTTAATTACATTTTCCAACTCTAATATTTTTAAAAACTGGCTGGCACTATATTTTAATGCCTTTTCATCTAGATTGAAATATGGGCTATGGTGTGGATGTGTGGTATCTTTTTCAGGGTTACCACAACCTGTTAAAAAGAATGCACCTGGACGTACTTTTTGATAATGTGAAAAGTCCTCGCCAATCATCATTAATTCAGATTCGTTAAATCTTAAATTCATCTCATTTGAAGCTTGTTTAACGATGTCAAAGCATTTAGGATTATTGTGGACAGGCAAATAACCTTTAATATAATCAAAATCATAAGTAATATCATTCGCAACAGCCAACCCTTGCAATAGCTTATCCATCTTGTGCATCACATGTGCTTGTACTTCTGTATCAAAAGTACGCACCGTTCCTTTACAAAATGCAGTATCTGGAATGACATTATCTGCCGAACCAGATTGTACCATACCGAAGCTAATAACAGCTTGTTTTACTGGATCAATCGTTCTAGAAACAATTTTTTGCGCACTAATGATAAATTCAGCCATAATGACAACAGGATCGATGGTTTCGTGTGGCTTCGCACCGTGTCCACCTTGACCATGAATCGTTACGTTGAATTCATCTGGAGAGGCCATCATCGCGCCAGGACGAGAATAAATTGTGCCGGTAGGGTAACCACTCCACAAATGGTTTCCATATATTCTATCTACGTTTTGTAAGCAGCCATCATCAATCATTTCTTGTGAGCCACCCGGCATAATTTCTTCACCATATTGGAAAATTAGCACGACATCACCATTTAATTTGCTTTTATGTGCGTCGATGATTTCAGCAACGGCTAGTAGTATTGCAGTATGACCATCGTGCCCACATGCATGCATTGCACCAGGATTTTTAGACTTGTAATCTACTTCAGTGAGTTCATTGATAGGTAAAGCATCAAAATCAGCACGTAATGCAATCGTTGGACCGTCTCCTTGTGCACTAAATGTTGCGACAATACCATTTCTTCCAACAGGCGACCGTACCTCGCATGATAGTTGGCTGAGTTGATTTAGGATGTAGTCACGTGTATGATACTCCTCAAATGATAATTCAGGATATTGATGCAAATAGCGACGTATTTGTATCATTCTGTTTTCCTTTTCTCTTGCTAGTTGAAACCAATCAAACAACTTCAACCCTTCTTCCTTAAAATGATTATTCTATTATATCATTTTAAATGACTTTACTGTAGAGACAATTATTGTGACTTTAATTAGATTGTAGAAAACGCTTTAATAAATCGTGTGATTCTACTTTCCTGATACAAGAAAATGGGTTATGATAGGATTAAATAGTAGATAACTCAAAGGGGGATTTCCAGTGGTACAGTCACTACATGGCTTTTTAGATGAAAATATTCAATATTTAAAAGATAATGGACTTTATAATGAAATTGATACAATTGAAGGTGCAAATGGACCAGAGATTAAAATAAACGGGAAAAACTATGTTAATTTGTCTTCAAATAACTATTTAGGACTTGCAACAGATGAAGATTTAAAACAAGCTGCCAAAGATGCCATAGACACTCATGGCGTAGGTGCAGGTGCAGTAAGATCTATTAACGGTACATTAGACCTTCATGACGAATTGGAAGAAACACTTGCGAAGTTTAAAGGTACAGAGGCAGCGATTGCATACCAATCAGGTTTTAATTGCAATATGGCAGCCATTTCAGCTGTGATGAATAAAAATGATGCTATCCTATCAGATGAATTAAACCACGCATCAATTATTGATGGATGTCGTTTATCTAAAGCGAAAATTATACGCGTCAACCATTCAGATATGGACGATTTACGCGCTAAAGCGAAAGAAGCTGTTGAATCTGGACAATACAATAAAGTAATGTATATTACTGACGGTGTATTTAGTATGGATGGCGATGTTGCTAAATTACCAGAAATCGTAGAAATTGCAGAAGAATTCGGTTTAATCACATATGTTGATGACGCACATGGCTCTGGTGTCATGGGCAATGGTGCAGGTACAGTGAAACATTTTGGCCTTCAAGATAAAATTGACTTTCAAATCGGTACATTATCTAAAGCGATTGGTGTTGTCGGTGGTTATGTAGCTGGTACACAATCATTGATCGATTGGTTGAAAGCACAATCAAGACCATTCTTATTCTCAACATCACTAGCGCCTGGTGATACAAAAGCCATCACTGAAGCTGTTAAGAAATTAATGGCATCAACAGAATTACACGACAAACTTTGGGAAAATGGTAATTACTTAAAAGATGGACTGAAAAAATTAGGTTTTGACATTGGTAATTCTGAATCACCAATTACACCAGTAATCATAGGTGACGAAAAAGAAACACAAGCATTTAGTAGCCGCTTAAAAGATGAAGGTATCTATGTGAAATCCATCGTCTTTCCAACAGTGCCTAAAGGTACGGGCCGTGTTCGTAATATGCCTACAGCTGCACATACAAAAGAAATGCTTGATCAAGCATTAGCGGCATATGAAAAAGTAGGTAAAGAACTAGGTACAATTTAACGCTAACTCCAATTTATAAAACGAATGAATATAAAAAATAAATGAAGCAACAAAATGCTAGACTGCTTATGTCCTATTTGTATGGATATAAAGGGTCTAGCTTTTTTGATTTTAATCACTTTGATAGGGTATAAGTTTAACACTTATGAAAGTATATAAATAAATCACAATTTATCTAGAGGATAAGGTGATACAATGACAAAACTAATATTATTAAGAGGTAACTCTGGTAGTGGCAAAACGACTATTGCCCGTAACTTACAAAGCATGTTGGGTAATGGTGTCATGCGCGTGGGTCAAGATGAAATAAGACGCCATATGTTAAACGTCTCAGATAGACCAGGCAATTTATCAATTGAGCTAATAAAATACATTACACTATTTGGCATAGCACATTGCAAATATGTTATTGTAGAGGGTATTTTCAACAAAGAAAAATATGGTAATATGTTACAGAGCATTATTTCAAGTACGCATATTAAAAGCTATATTTATTATTTCGACTTACCTTATGCAGAAACCGTGAGAAGACATCACTCAAAAACATATACGGATTTCAGTGCACAAAAACTTGCAAGCTGGTTTGTTAAAAAAGATACACTAAATATAAAAAATGAGAAATTGAGTACTGAAATGATGACACAAAATGATATACTCACGATGATTTTGAATGACCTTCATGACGAGTGAAAATCGTCCTTAGAAGCAGTTCATATTTTTAATAAATTAAAAGGTTGATTTTATGCCAAATGATGTTATAGTTTTGGTTGCTGACGCCTTATGTTAAGGGGTTTTTCAATGAAAAATAATTTAGGGTTGCATTTCACTACACAACGGCTTATCATTAGACCGTTAGAAGAAAATGATTATGAGTCATGGTTGTCAGGATTTGTTAATCGTTATCCTGCGCAATACAAGCATGATAAAGGCCAAGTCGACATGTCAGATGCCACGGAACCATGGTTTGCGGCAATGGTCTTAAAGCATCAACAAGCGATTAAAGATGATGATTTGTATATATTTGGCATCTTTGATAAAACTGGACGTCATCTTGGTATGCTTAACATTAAAAATTTAAGCCGCGATCAATTTCAATGGGCAGAAATCGGTTATTTTATCCATAATCAATACTGGCATCAAGGGTATGCTTATGAAGCTTTATCAGAACTTGTGAAACAAACGAAAGAGACTTTAAAGTTTCATAGAATAGAAGCACACATCAATTTGGATAATCAACCTTCTATTCAGTTAATTGAAAAATTAGGCTTTGAATTTGAATGTATTCGAAAAGGATTTATTTTCGAACATGGACAATGGACTGACAACTACGTGTATTATCTCAATACACATGACGAACCAATGGGATAGCAACTAAAAGGAAGGAGTGTCAACATGGTTGAATTTAGAGAGTTAACAATGGCTGACGAAACATTATATTGTGATTATATGAAAGAATGGATAGATCACGATGAAAAGGTAGTGCCTGAGATTACGAATATTACCAAATACAATAATTTTGAAGAAATTGTACATGAATTAGCAGATAACAAATCTAATGATGAGACAGTAGATAATACGACATTGTTTTTAATTGATGATGATAAGATTATTGGCGCTGCCAATATTCGCCATCATTTGAATGAAAAATTAAAAATTATTGGCGGCCATGTTGGCTACGGTGTTCGTAAGAGCTACCGAGGCAAGGGCTTTGGGAATAAAATTTTGAAAAAGTCATTAGACTACTTATCACGTATTGGCGTACAAGAAGCGCTGATTACTTGTGAAAAAGATAATGAAGCCTCTGCAGCTGTCATCTTACACAATGGTGGGGAAGAAATAGAATCTTCAACATTAGATGATGGCACAGTCGTTCGTCGCTTCCAGATAGAAATCGCATAAAATAGCATAATTATTAAAAGTTGCCATGTAAGAAAATGGCAACTTTTTTTATGTTTAAAATATTTAAAAATTGAAAATTTAATTCAAAAATGTAATATAACATAGATATAAATAAAATAATAATGTATAATTAGCAGAGTTTAGTTTATTTCGAAAATAACTTTTATTGAATTTAGGGAATTTTTAAAAGTAAAAAGATTAGGGAACGAAAGGTGAGAAAATGAATATTAATATATTGGGATACAATATCTTTGCCAAAGGAGGCACATCAAGAAGTAACATAAATTTAATAAAATCATTTTTGAAGAATGGTAATAATGTTAATTACTTTAATATATTAGATTTTGAAAGTGACGATATAACGCGCTTAATTATACATGAAGGTATAAATAATAATAATGTTCAGTTTTATAAATTTGATGATTTTATTAAAATCGCAGCAGGAGATTTACTAATTATCACAAGAGAAGAACTATTTATTTATGCTAAAGAGGTTAAACAAAAAAACAAAAAGATTAAAATAATTGGTGAAATTCATGGCCCATTAGAATATATAGATGACTCACTGGATTTAGGTTTAGAATACATTGATAGTATAAGAGTAAGTACAGATACTATAAAAGAAAAATTTATAGAGAAATATAAATATAACTCAGTGTTTTCCCAGTATGTAAATGCTGAACATATTGATCTCAAGAGAAAGCCTATAAATACGAAAAGAAATCTTTTAATAAAAGCAAGGTTCGAAGATAATATTAAAGATATTTCCTACGTAATAAAATTAATAAACTATATAGTAAAAAACACAGATAGAAATGATATTCAACTATATATTATAGGTTATGGTCCATCAGAATTATTGTATAAAAATTTAGTGAAATATTATAATTTACAAAATAATGTTCATATTAATGAAAAAGAACCGCTTAATTATATATATATTTCATCTTCACCATATGAAACGTTAGGTTATTCAATATTAGAAACATTAGCTAGAGGGAATAGAGCACTTATTTATCCTGGTGACGATAATGTTTTAGAAGAGGTCTATTCACAGTATAATGGTATTAAATTCCTAGAAAAAAATATTAGAAAAGATAGTGTATTAATCACTTCTATATTAGATAGTAAATATACAAAAACAGATCGTGAAGAAGATGTTCAGAAATTAAAAGCCACATTTTTAAATTCAAATTATAGTAGTGAATATGTTAATAATTTAAAAAATATAATTAACAATAATAACATGTCAAAAGAATTTTTCTTTAAAAATAAATATGGAAAGAAATTTGTACTTAAATCAAGGGAAAAGAATGAATTAAAAAACTTGAATAAGAAAAAAGAACAATTTAAAAAAATGAAATCTTTACCGATTTTAAATAAAATTTTTTCCAATAAGGTTTTAAATAATAAGTTAAAAGAGCATTATAAACAAAAAGAAACAAACTTGTATAAGCAAAAGCTAAATGAAATCATTCCACAAGCAAATAAAGTATTCATTGAATCATTCCATGGGAATAATTTCAGTGGTGATCCAAAGTATATAGCATTAGGCATTAAAAATTTCTTTAAAGATAAAGAAGTTTTTGTAAGTTCAATTAATTCACTTGTAGATATAGAAATTAGAAACCATGGGTTTAAACCTGTTAGATTTGGAAGTAAAGATTATATTGAAAAATTTAGAATGTCTAAATATATATTTATAAATGGTAATTCTTGGGATAAAGTATATAAGCATAAAGACCAAGTGTTTATTCAAACATGGCATGGTTTTCCGCTTAAAAAAATGGTTGGTGATTTAGGCAATAAAAAAGAAAGAAATCATCAATTATCACAGTTTAAACCAAGAATGTATAAATGGGATTATCTAATTACATCTTCAAATGTAAATAGTATGCTGTTAAGTTCTGCATTTCAACTACACGATAATAACGAATTAAAAGTATTGGAATATGGGGCGCCTAAAAATGAATATTTGCTAAAATTTCAAACAGATGAAGAATGGAGAAGATTACAAAGAAAATACCTATTCAAAGAAGATACGAGAAAGAAATATATATTATATTTTCCTACTTGGCGTAATCAAAAACGTAGCCAAGTGACTAGTATTGACTTAAAGCAATTATTGGGTTATTTACCAAATGAATATGAGATTATAGTTAAGTTGCATCCAAATGAAAGCTCATTAAGACCCAAATATAATAATTTAGATAAGAGAATACATTGCTTCTATAATGAATTTGTAGATATACAAGAATTATATATTCTTTCGGACATTATGATTACTGACTATTCATCAACTATTTTTGATTTTGCACATTTAAATAAACCGATACTTTTATTGCAAGAAGATACAGAAGATTACAAAAATAGTATTGGTTTTTATTTCAATATATTTGAATTAGGTGATTTTCCAATTGCATCTTTAAATGAGTATAAATTAGCTTTACAAATAAAACATATTAAAAATATTGATTACACTAAATTAATTAATAGATTAATGTCTTTAGATAGTGATGGTAGTACTTATAAAATACTGAAAGAAATATTTTATAAGTAAACATTAAATAAAAGGAATTGAATTTATGGATAATAGTTATATATATAAATTAAATGAAGAAATAATTTTTAATGATGAAAAGAGAATATTAATTGACACAGAGAGTAAACTAAATTATATAGAAATGGCAAGGAAAAGTACTGAAATACATGAAAAGTATAAAGATTTATTAAAAAATGATTATATTTTATATTTTCATCAAGGTACAATTTCAAAATTTTATAAAAGAGCATATGTTGAAGAATTATTTCAAAGAAAAGATTTAATAAAATCTAATGACATTTTTTATACTTTAGATAAACCTATAGATAGAAAAGTAAATAATGAAGTTCCTAAAAAACTTTTAGTAATATTTACTTGCATGCCAAATTCAAGTGATTATGATAGCTCATTAATGCCTAAAAGAATGTTTCCAAAGTTTTTTAATGGAATCGAAAGAAGTTTAGTTAAAAACGTATATACCATGAGAATAATGGATTTAAATGTCTCACATGGATCGCACTATATCAGTACATCTAATTTTCCAGATTATGAAAAGAATATACAACTTTCAATTTTAAATTTAATTGAAAAATTGAACATAAAAAAAGAAAATGTTGTTCTTTATGGAGGGTCTAAAGGAGGGACAGGTGCACTTTATCATGGAGCAGCACTCGATTTGAAGACATTAGCTGTTGATCCAATTGTAAATATTGGTGGAGACCTAGAACAAAATGATAGAAGGTTTATGAAAGGACTAAGACAGGAAGATTTAGTGCCGACAATTAATACAAACTTAAAAAAAAGTAATCGCTTTGAAAAACATATTATTTGTTGTGAAAACGTAAAATTATATTACAACCAAACAAATCGAATAGAGGAAAAACTTGTAAATAAAATACGTATGATAGATAACCATATTGTCAATCATCCTGATGTTTCAAGAAATAGTGTTCCTGAACAGTTGATGTTATTAAATAAAATGTTACTTAATAAAAAATTCGATTAATTATAAAAGCAAGTTTCATATTTGAAACTTGCTTTTTGTAATTGGATAAAAAACCATACGCTATGCGT
>NZ_JAESLN010000018.1:0-30978 GCF_017892645.1 Staphylococcus sp. GDY8P54P
GTTTAGGATACTATGTTTAATGTATCACCAGATGGATGGTTATGTAAAACGATAATCGCATTACTGGCACATTTAATCGCTTCACTAAATATTTCTCTTGGATGTACGATTGAAGCATTTAACGTACCTATAAATATTGTTTTCTTTTTTATAACGATATTTTTGGAATTTAAGAAAAGTACAATAAATTTTTCTTGCTTTAAGTGTTCCATCTGACCCATCATAAAGTCCGCCACATCTTTAGGGCTAGTGATTTGAATTTTATCATCGACGCTTCCAGAATGTATGCGCTCTCCTAATTCAAATGCTGCTTTCAATATAAGTGCTTTATACAGTCCCACACCTTTTACTTTGTTTAAATCGTTAATGGATAATGCTTTTAACTCTTTTAAATTATCTACTGATTTTAGTAATTCATTAGCTATGTCTAAACTTGAACTACCTTTTCTACCTGTATTAATTAGAATAGCTAATAATTCAGCATGTGATAAATACCTAGCACCCTGACTCAACATACGTTCTCTTGGTTTTTGATGATCTGCAAGTTCATTCATTTTCAATAAATAACAACTCCTATGAAATAATCTAGATGTATTACAATATTGGTAAACTTAATCATTTGTAATGTCATTGGAATAAGATTCTTTAGAAGATTTCAAAAGTGAGATGTATTTATTCTACTACGAATAATATCTCATGTAGACTTTTTTCTCATTAATCTAATAATTGTTAATTTCTAGCTAAAAATTTTTAATTCAATATGAAACAGTTGCATCATTAAAATTTATGATTATCAAAATAATTACTATCATGCTGATATTTTCTAAAACTATCTATTAAAATGAAAATGCCTAATCCAAGTATGATTAAAGGAAGTATGATGATGAAATATATTGTGAGTTTCCCAAATATATTAGTTAAAAATGCTAAAGCAAATATTATTAAAAATACAAAATTTAATAAACTTAATAGTGTCGTTCTATTCATAACTGAATCCATCCTTAAATTAATGTCTGTTCAAAGATATCTCATAATAGTGCGTTAAAATTCGACAAATAAAATCATACATTTTATATATAATTAAAAAGCATAGTAAGTTTCAACATGTAAATCTTACATATTAAAATAACTATGCTTTTAATCAAACTACTCTTCTTTTTTAACTTCTTCTACTGTTTTTTCAACTTCTTCACGTGTCATTTTTTCACGTCCATTTTTCATTGCTTTTAATGTTTTATGTGCGAACGCTAATGGTAAACGACAGAACAACAATATCGTTCTTTTATTGATAGCCTTCATGTATTCATCAGCTTTTGCTAAATTTTCTTCAGCATATACAAATAAATCTGCGCGAGTCCAACCATCTGGAACAAAGCTTACGTCACGTTCTTCAAGATCTTCTTCCTCGTTACGAAGGATGTTGACAGCCTGGAGTCCTCTACCGTAGCCTATTGCTAAATCTCTATCTGTTTTAACGTTTGCACAAACATCCCAGAGTTTAGATAGCATTACACCTACAAGCCCAGCCACATAATATGTATAATCATCTAAATCATCCCGAGATTTAATTCTCCAATTAGCTTTTGCCCATTTTGCCATACCATACGCCATTTCACTAGAAGATTCTCTAACGATTGACCGTGTGTGTTCAGGGCAAGCATCCAACCAATCTTCCAATCTTACTGTAACCTCTGGTAATTTATCTTTGACTGGATTTATGATTTCTAAATATTTTTCTGAATCAAAAGGTGTTTTAAGTAAATCGCTAATTTGCATTAACATATGATACTTTAAATCATTACTAATTTCTTCATGATCTTCAATTTCATCAATTGCACGCATAACTAAATATGCACAAGCTACAGAATGTTTTAGTTCTTTTTCTAAAAAAGTAATTGGAATATAAAACGTACGGCTTGTCTCTTTTAAAACGCGCATTCCATCTTTTGGGAATTTCTTTTCTGCCATTTTATGAGTTCCCCTCCCTTTTCTTGATATTATCATATTTTTAAATATTAAAATAGCATATGCTATACTGTTAGCAGATTTATACTTATGTTATTTAAATATATTAAAAAGCGAGAATAAAATCGACTAAAATTAATCAATTCTATTTCCCACTTCTAGGAGTTAACAAACACAGATTTTTAAAATACTAAGCTTCTAAAGATTTTAGTACTTAAATGTAACTTTAAATTCTATTATACAAACTCTTCGTATTCATAAGGATTTTGTCCTTCAACACGACCATTTTCACCTTTGTCTAATGCATCAATTTTAGCAATATCTTGATCTGATAGTTCAAAGTCTAGATAGTTAAAGTTATCACGTTGATGGTTATATTGTGATGCTTTAACTACAGGAAAAACATGTTTTTGGTTTACCCAATTAATAATGACTTGTGCTGTAGAACGATGATATTTTTCAGCAATTTCTTTAATTGTATCATTCATTAGCACATCATTAATCTCACGACCCAATGGACTCCACGCTTCTGATAAAATACCACGCTTATCATTTTCTTCAATTAATTCACTATTATTAAAGTATGGGTGAATTTCTATTTGGTTAGTTACCGGAGTAACTCCTGTTGCCTCAATGATGTCATCTAAATGATCAGGCATAAAATTAGATACACCTATTGATTTTATTAATCCATATTTTTGAGCATCAACTAATGCTTGCCAAGCTTCTACATATTTACCTTGTTTAGGATTAGGCCAATGAACTAGATATTTATCAAAATAATCTAAACCTGTTCTATAAAGAGATTCTTGTATCAAGTTAATTGCCTTATCATATTCATGAGCCGAACCTGGTAATTTGGCACTGACATAAATTTCTTCTCTTGGAATACTAGAACGACGAATAGCTTCACCTACCATCCCTTCATTATTGTAGTTAGTAGAAGTATCAATGACGCTATAACCTAGATTTAATGCATTTTCTAATTCTTTAACACCTTTACCACCTTGAATATTAACTGTACCTAATGCTATATGAGGTAATGTGGTACCATCATTTAATAGAAACTTTTTATTTAAACTCAATTTATAACTTCCTTTCAATATTAGGTGAGTTTTGTTACAAATCAACCTTTAATTGATTTTAAATCATTACTTTTATATTTTACCCTCTTTTAAGCATTTTTAATCGCTATAATTGCCTGAATTAATCATAAATATCTAAATCCTACTTCGAAAATTCTTAAATGTAATAAAACTGTCTCTATACAAAAAGCAAGATATATAAATGGGATAAGTGGTATTTTAATTTTTCGTTTTTTTGTTTGAAGCACTAATATCGTTGAAATTACACTGCCTAGTAAGAAAGTAAGAAAGAGTATGTTAATAAAGATGGAATAAGGTATTAAGTAAGATAAAAGTGAACAAATTAATATATCGCCATATCCAATAGCATGTTTGAACAAGAAATAAAATATGTGTAGAAAGAATGTAACAATGACAAAATAATTAAGATGACCCTCAAAAATTATTGCACTAACAAAAGCAAATATTAAAAATATATGTAATGGGATAGAAAGTGTTTGTATATCAAAGAGAGCAAAAACAAGCAGAAATAAATATAAACATATGAAAGTACTTAACGCTTGTACACTTGGATGAAATAGTGTATAAAGTGCTGGTACTACTGACAATATTTCACCTAAGATATAACATCTACTAAGCGTTTGATTACAGCACGACGCCTTTCCAAAAAGTCTAATATAACTGAATATTGGTATGATATCTCTGTACCTCAATTGCTTATTACAGAAATCACATTTAGATCTACTTACCAAATACTTTAATTTAAAAGTTTCTACAAAACATAACTGGTAAAGAAAACTAAATAATACAGGACATACAACAAACAATAACAGCAATGAATCGCCTCCTCTTGTTTATTATACCTGCAAGAGCCTAGCTTTTTAACAAAAATATCACTTTTTAAAGAATAGTAAATATTTATAGAAAAAGCTAGTTTACTATTTAACAAAACCAATAAATACCTTTGGTTAAGTTGTAAAATAGTAACTAGCTTTATGATATTCAAATAAAAATATTTAGAAATTCACTTTCGCTTTAACTTCACTAATGAAATATAAACTACCTGTAATGACTAACCCTTGTCCTTCATAGCTTTCAATAAATTGAACAAAATCATCTACAGTTTCTTTTTGCTCGAATCGTATTTCATCATAAATTTCTTCTTTTGTACATGCTTTTGGAAAATCAAAATCGGTAATATACATTGTAGAAGCAATTGTTTTTAATTGATCAACCATTGCGTGGATAGGTTTGCCATTAATAGCTGCATACAAAACGTCCACATTGTCTATTTTATAATAATCTTTTAATGTCTTTATGAGTGCTTCTATACTTTCTAAATTATGCGCACCATCTATAATCATCAATGGATCATCTTTAACCTTTTCAATTCTTCCTGTCCAATGCACTGCTTCAATCCCATTGATCATCTTGTTAAAATCTAATTCCACTAATCCTGATTCATTTAATTCGATTAATGCTGTAATTGCCAATGCTGCATTCTCTTTTTGATGTTCACCAAACATATCCAAAATAAGCGTTTCTAGTTCATAATTCTTATAGCGATATGTAAATTCCTCACCTTGTGAAATCACACTGATATCTCTATCTAACTCGATACCTTCTGCATTTTGTTGTTCTACAAAATCACGAATGACTTTAAGTGCATCTTCATTCTTCACAGCATATATAACAGGTGTTTCAGGTTTAACAATTGCACCTTTATCTTTGGCAATATCTACATATGTGTCGCCTAAAATATCAACATGATCTAAACCAATACTCGTTAAAATGCTAAGTATTGGTTTAAATACATTGGTAGAATCATTTTTTATACCCAAGCCTGCTTCTACTATTACAAAGTCAACCGGATGAATTTCTCCAAAATATAGAAACATCATCGTTGTAATAATTTCAAATTCTGTTGCTGTTCCAAGTTCTGTTTCTGCTTCTAATGCTTCACTTACTGGTTTTACCTTTTGAACTAATTCTACAATGGCATCATCGCTAATTGGTACACCATTTAAACTTATACGTTCATTAAACGTTTCTATAAAAGGAGATGTAAAGGTCCCAATTTCATATCCATTGTCAACAAGCGCTGACCTTAAATAGGCAACTGTTGATCCTTTACCATTTGTACCACCGACATGAATACCATTGATATTAAATTGTGGATTGTTTAATTTATCTAGCATCCACTCCATGCGTTTAACACCTGGTTTAATGCCAAATTTAGTTCGTTCATGTATCCAATATAAGCTGTCTAGGTAATTCATGTTAAGGACTCCTATGCTTTTAATTGATTAATGCGTTCTTGTACACCATCATATTTTTCTTGATATGTTTGCTTTTTCTCACGTTCTTCATTAATAATTTTTTCAGGTGCTTTATTAACAAAGTTTTCATTTGCTAGTTTCTTATTAACACGGTCTAACTCTTTTTCCCATTTTTTGAGTTCATTTTCTAAGCGCGTAATTTCTTTATCCATGTCAATCAAGCCTTCTAATGGTAATACGACTTCACCAGCAGAAGTAATAGATGTCATTGCTTTTTCGGGGATATCTATTGTAGTTTTAATAATCAACTCACTTGGATGACAAAATCTATCAATATAATTTGAATTATTTAATAAAGTCTCTTTTATATTTTCATTTTTTGCTTGAATAAAAATTGGAATTGCTTTAGATAATGGCGTATCTACTTCTAAGCGTGATTGTCTTACGGATTTAATTATTTCAACAAGTTGTTGCATCGTTTCTTTACTTTCATCAAATACTAAGTCATTATTGGATTTTGGCCAAGCTGCATTGACAATCGTTTCACCTTCGTGTGGTAAATTTTGCCAGATTTGTTCTGTTACAAATGGCATAAATGGGTGCAACATTCTCATCGTATTATCTAATACATATGTTAATACAGAACGTGTAACTTGTTTTTGATCTTCATCTTCTCCGTTCATAGGTATTTTACTCATTTCTATATACCAATCGCAGAATTCATCCCAAATAAAGTTATATAAAGCTCTGCCAACTTCTCCAAATTCATAACGTTCACTTAAATCAGTGACTGTATCTATTGTTTCATTTAAGCGTGTTAAAATCCATTTATCTGCTAATGATAAATTACGAGTTAAGTCAACATCTTCAACTTTGAAATTGTCACCAATATTCATCAGACTAAATCTAGCAGCATTCCAAATTTTATTAATAAAATTCCAAATTGATTCAACTTTTTCCGTAGAATAACGTAAATCATGACCAGGAGATGACCCAGTTGCTAAGAAATATCTTAAACTATCTGCGCCGTACTCATCGATTACGTCCATAGGATCAACACCATTGCCTAAAGATTTACTCATTTTACGGCCATCTTCAGCACGTACTAATCCATGTAATAACACATCATTAAATGGTCGTTGTCCTGTAAACTCAAGTCCTTGGAATATCATTCTGGCAACCCAAAAGAAAATAATATCATAACCGGTTACAAGTACATTAGTTGGATAATAACGTTGAAAATCTTCGTTTTCAGTATCAGGCCAACCTAATGTTGAAAATGGCCAAAGCGCACTTGAGAACCAAGTGTCTAATACATCCTCATCTTGCGTCCATTCTTCTGAATTTTGTGGAGGTGTTTCACCGACGTAAATTTCTCCTGTTTCATTATGATACCATGCAGGTATTTGATGCCCCCACCATAATTGTCGTGAAATTGTCCAATCTCTAATTTCTTCCATCCAACGATTAAATGTTTTTTCAAATCTTTGAGGTACAAAATCAATTCTATTATCCGTTTTTTGGTTATTTAACGCTTGTTCTGCTAATGGTTTCATTTTAACAAACCATTGTGTGGATAGATAAGGTTCAACGACCGCACCAGAACGTTCAGAATGTCCAACAGAGTGTTCATGTTCTTCAATTTTAATCACTAAATCCTGTTCTTGTAAATCTTTTACTAATGCTTCACGACATTCAAATCTATCCATACCTTGATATTTACCAGCATGTGCATTCATATGACCAGACTCATCCATAACAGTAATGCGCTCTAGATTATGACGGTTACCAATTTCAAAGTCATTTGGATCATGTGATGGCGTAACTTTCATCGCACCACTACCAAAATCGATATCCACATATTCATCTGCTAGAATTGGTAATTCTCTTCCAATTATAGGCAAGATTACAGTTTTACCTATCACATCTTTATAACGGTCATCATTCGGATTCACCACGATTGCAGTGTCACCTAACATTGTCTCAGGGCGCGTAGTTGCTATTTCTATATACCCATTGCCATCTGCGTAAGGATATTTGAAATGATAGAACTTGCCTTGAACATCTTCATGAATGACTTCTATATCAGATAAAGCAGTACGTGCAACTGGGTCCCAGTTGATAATGTATTCACCTCGATAGATGAGTCCTTTATTATACATATCGACGAATACTTTTTTTACCGCTTTACTAAGTCCTTCATCTAACGTAAAGCGTTCTCTACTATAATCTAAACCTAAACCTAATTTTGCCCATTGTTGTCTGATAAAATCAGCATACTCTTCTTTCCAGTCCCAGGCTTTTTCGAGGAATTTTTCTCTACCTAAGTCATGGCGAGATAAACCTTCTTCTTTGAGTTTCGCTTCTACTTTAGCTTGTGTCGCGATGCCAGCATGATCCATACCTGGTAAATATAGTGTGTCATACCCTTGCATACGTTTCATTCTTGTTATAATGTCTTGTAATGTTGTATCCCAGGCATGACCTAAATGTAATTTACCTGTTACGTTTGGGGGTGGAATAACAATTGTATATGTTTCTTTTGAATGATCTTCTGCTGCTTTAAAATAGCCATTACTGACCCATTGGTCATAACGCCCAGCTTCAACTTCGTTTGGATTATATTTGGGGTTCATTTCCATGTTTAAAATCCTCCTTAAATAAATAAAAACCCATCCTATAAAATAGGACGGGTTTACCGTGGTACCACCTAAATTCAAGAAATTAACATAATAATTTCAAGCACTTAAAATTATGATTAACGCTCAAACACGCCTTAACCTACTTTATTATCTTTGTTTTGACAAATTTCAGCTAAAGTTCAATGAGGGCTACCTTCAATAAGTTAAACTGTACATTTTCAGCGACCATGTACTCTCTGTTAAATTTCAGCTTATTTACTCTTCCCATTAGACAATATTTATTTACTTGATTATAGTATAATGGATATGAAAATAAGTCAATAAAATGGAGTGAAATTTATGAATGAATGTGCGTTCGGCACTACAGATCCTGTATATATTAATTATCACAATGAAAGTTGGGGACATCCTATATATGATAGTTTGAAATTGTTTAAATTAATGGCGTTAGAATCCCAACATGCTGGTCTGTCTTGGTTAACCATTTTAAAGAAAAAAGAAGCGTATGAACAAGCATTTTATAATTTCAATCCAGCTAAAATTGTAAAAATGACTTCAGAAGATATTGATAAGTTAATGGCATTTCCTAATATTGTTCATAACAGAAAAAAATTAGAGGCTATTGTCAATCAAGCTAAAGGTTATTTCAAAATTGAGCAAGATTACGGCAGTTTCAGTAAATTTTTATGGTCTTATGTCGATCATAAACCACTCGATTTAGGTTATATTCAATCAAGTGAACGGATTACAGTCGATCAACGTGCAACTGAACTTTCTAAAAAATTAAAACAATATGGATTTAGTTTTTTAGGTCCGGTAACTGTCTTCTCATTTTTAGAGGCAGCAGGACTATATAACGCTCACTTACAATCATGTCCATATAATCCTAATATATACAACGGTGAGGGTTTTCATTAACATCAAACTAGTTTTGGTATAAAAAGTGACATGCTCCCTCATAGTTTTTATTTTTAAATGTCTACATGGAGGAGCATATTAGAGACTTTGTCGTCAGTCTGGCATGAGCTTTTGTTCATGTTTTTAGATTAAACAACTAGGAATCTTTCAAAAGTGAATCGATGTCATAAATGTATAAATGATATGCATAAAATCATGAAAATTTAAGTTTATAAAAACCACTCCGAAGAGTGGTCAAAAGGATGAAGTACTGGAGGTACTTCTCTTCTATAATATCAAACAGAAATATGTTGTTCAATATATTAAATATTAAATTATTGTAAAAAAATAAAAGATTTACAAAGTTATATTTCGCTAATCATTTTTATTGCTTTCACGTTGACTTTCTCTAAATTTAAGAAAATAATTTAACATCGGTGCAATTAAAAATAATATAAAGAAAATTCTAAAGATATGATAACTAGATATCATCGCAACATCTGCGCCAGTTTCAATAGCAACTAATACGATTTGACTCATACCCCCAGGCGCAGCACCAAGGAATAGTTCATTTACTTGATGATGAGATACCGTTGCTATAAACAAGACCATGACAAATGCTAATAATATCAATAAAATATTCTGAAATGCTATTGCTATTGCAATTCTTCCTTTCATTTGGTCAAGTAATTTTGCTATTTGTATCCCTATTCGAATCATATATATGATTTGTGCTGCAGCAATGATGTAATTATCTAATGTGAAAGTCACGCCTGTAACTAAGTTCCAACATATCAGTACGAGGATAGGCGCAAGTAATTGCTTGGTTGGAAAATTTATTTTTGACATAACAAAATAAATAGCGACTATTGCGATAATGAGTAGAGCAATATTGGGAATTGTTAAAGCCCGTGTCAAAACTTCTGTAGATTGTCCAGACGTTGAATGATTTCCAGGGCTTTGAAAAAAATACGAAATAAATGGCACTAATATAACTACGAAAATGATTCTTGATGTTTGAGTTAAACTAACAACCATGATATTCGCTTTTTTATTTTCTTCTGCCATTATTAACATTTGACTTAAAGCGCCAGGAATCACACTTAAAATTGCCGTTTCAGTATTAACATTGGCAATTTTTTTAAAAAAATAAGCAATGATTAATGCTAAAATAAGTAACATAATTGTTATTAAAACAATCGTGAGCCAATCATCTTTAATGTCAAATATGACATTTTTAGTAAACGTAGAGCCAATTTGAACACCTAATAGCACTAACCCGATTTGGCTCAACCAAAACGGCCACTTTATATCTAAATGTAGATAGCGTATACAAACGATACTAGCAATAATTGGACCAAACATAAATGGTAGCAAAACATGGGCAGCATTTAGTACCAAACTAAAAATAAGCGCTAATATTAATACGATTATATTATTTTTAAAATGCTTATTCATATGCTCACAACTTTCCTTAGTATCGTTATATATACATGTCTAACTAAAACAATGGAGCGAGTTAGAAATCAAAATGCTTAATTTGATTTCGAATCCTCGCCCCATTAAGGTAAAAAGAACTCTAAAAAGTAAGTACAATTAAATATTTGTTAATGAAGCTTTTAAAATACTGTTTAATTTGGCTAAGTAGTAAATACCAACATTAAATTTTTAAATGACTAACATTAAACAATACGACTTAAAGCAGTATCAAATGCTGCTAATGTTTTTTCTATGTCCGCTTCTGTATGGGCAGTAGAAAGGAAAGTCCCCTCGAATTGAGAAGGTGGTAAAAATACGCCTTCTTTAGCCATTTCTCTATACATTTGACTAAACATTTCTAAATCACTTTGGTTTGCTTCTTCAAAATTAGTTACCGGTCCTTCATTCAGGAAATACCCTATCATAGAACCTGCACGATTCACAGTTATAGGTACATTATGTTTTTTAAAAATATCTTTTAATCCACTTTCTAATATATCTCCCAGTCTATTGAAATAATCATATGACTCTGGTGTTAATTGTTTCAAAGTTTCATAACCGCTTGTCATAGCTAGCGGATTTCCTGATAATGTTCCTGCTTGATATATATTACCTGATGGTGCTATATGGTCCATGATTTCTTTTTTACCGCCAAATGCTGCTGCAGGTAATCCACCACCTATAACCTTACCGAGACAAGTTAAATCTGGCATCACATCAAAGTAACCTTGTGCACAATGATAACCTACTCTAAAGCCAGTCATAACTTCATCAAATATTAATAATGAGCCATATTCATTTGTGATATCTCTTAAACCTTGTAAGAATCCATCAACTGGTGGTACAACACCCATATTGCCTGCTACTGGTTCAACGATAACGCCAGCAATGTCATCACCAAACTCTTCGAAAGCTACTTTTAATGATGCCAAGTCATTATATGGCACTGATATTGTATTTTTAGCAATACCTTCGGGTACGCCAGGAGAATCTGGTAATCCTAAAGTTGCAACGCCAGATCCAGCTTTGATTAAAAGCGAATCGCTATGACCATGATAACATCCAGTGAATTTCACTATTTTATTTCTACCAGTATAACCTCTTGCTAAACGTAATGCATCTAATGTTGCTTCTGTTCCTGAAGATACCATACGTAGTTTTTCAATGGAAGGTACACGATCAATAACTAATTCTGCTAACTTGTTTTCAATTAATGTAGAAGCACCAAAACTTGTTCCATTATCAACAGCTTCATGTAATTTTTCATTAACTTGTTTATTTTTATGACCTAAGATTAATGGTCCCCAACTTAGAACATAATCAATATATTCATTGCCATCAATATCGTATATTTTTGAACCTTCTCCATGATCCATAAAAATCGCAGGTGTATCTACAGACTTAAATGCTCTAACTGGACTATTTACGCCCCCTGGCATTAGATTTTCAGCTGTCTTCATTGCTTCTATAGAATTATTATATCCCATTTAAAATTGCCTCCTTATTGTTCATCAATATATCTACAAATATCTTTAGAGAAATATGTGATAATCATGTCTGCGCCTGCACGTTTCATTGAAATCATCTGTTCCATCACAACTTGTTTTTCATCAATCCAACCATTAAGTGCAGCAGCTTTTGTCATGCTATATTCACCACTTACATTGTATGCAATTACTGGTACATTAGTCGTATTTCGCACATCTCTAATAATGTCTAAAAAGCTTAATGCCGGTTTAACTATCATCATATCTGCACCTTCATGTAAATCACTGTCTAGCTCTCTCAATGCTTCTCTTCTATTTGCTGGATCCATTTGATACGTTTTTCTATCGCCAAATTGAGGTGCAGACTCAGCAGCATCACGGAATGGACCGAAAAAGCTAGAAGCATATTTTATACCGTAACTCATGATTGGTATATTATAATAACCAGCATCATCTAAACCTGCTCTAATTTCTGCAACAAAACCATCCATCATATTACTTGGTGCAATGATATCAGCACCCGCTTCTACTTGTGAAATAGCAGTTTTCACTAGTAATGGTAAAGATTTATCATTGTCTACATCATTTGTTTTTTCATCAATAACACCGCAATGACCATGGTCAGTATACTCACATAAACAAGTGTCTGCAACAACGAGTAAATCACTGTACATTGCTTTGGCTTTTCTTGTTGCTTCTTGAACAATACCATTATGATCAAAAGCGCCTGTACCGATGGCATCTTTTTCATTAGGTACACCAAAGAACATGATGCCTCTGATACCTAAATCATATGCTTCTTTAATTTCTTCATCAAGCAGATTTAAACTAAGTTGATACACACCTGGCATTGACTTAATTTCTTCTTTAACATTGTCTCGTTCTACAACAAAAATAGGATAAATTAAATCTTCTTTGTGTATATGTGTTTCACGAACCATTTCTCTCATAGATTTACTACTACGTAACCTTCTATGTCTATCAAATTGCATCATTTTCCCAACTTTCTTCAACTTTATTTATTAATGAATCTAACGTTTGAATATTTGATGTTGTTGCATCATAACCATATTGTTTGACCGTGTCTAAGGTTTGTTGTCCTATGACATAATAATGATTAAATCGCGGTGTTTCACTTTGCTCAAAAAAATATTTTACTGCAGATGAACTCGCAAAAGTAATGACATCTAGCTCATTATTTCGCATCATACGTTTAACATCTGCTATATTTTTAGTATGTGGTACTGGACGGTATAAATCAATTTTACAAACTTGATACCCTTGTTGATATAAACTTCTCTGCAATAAAGGACGTGCATAAGCACTTGAAGGAATCAATATTTTACTGTTTTTTGCAGTTTGAAAACATTTAAGAAAACCTTCTTGTGAATAATCTGAAGGATAAAATAATACATCTAATCCCAATGATTTACAATATTCTGCAGTTTTAGCGCCTATTGCAGCAAAATTTTTTACGTTCACTTGCGATAGAAATGGTTGAAAATACTTCACTGCGTTCTTAGACGAAAAAATAAGCCAGTCATAGTCGACATCTAATAAATTTATATCAAATGATAAAGGTTCTACATCTATAAACGGCTTGTGTAAAATATGCTTATCATCTTGTTTAAATTTAGAAGTTTGTGTCATAACTATAACTGGTCTCATTATTTTCACCTCGAACGATTATTGTTCTTCGTTTAGTGCTTTTATTATTTCGTACGCACCTTGTGCATTTAAGACTTCTGTTACTTTTTCACCTAATTCAACAGGATCCTTCCCGCGCTCGGTATGTTCGTAACGTTCTTTACCATCAGGTGACATAATTAGTCCTGTAAATTCTATTGTACCATCACTATTTTTACTAGCATAGCCCCCTATAGGCACTTGGCAACTTCCATTCATGCGTTCTAAAAATGTACGTTCGGCAGTTACACATTCTGCAACATCCTCATTGTGGACTTTAGCAAGAAGCTCTAGCAGCTCCTTGTCATCAGAACGACATTCTATACCCAATGCACCTTGACCGATTGCAGGGATCAAAGTATGCTCATCTAAATATGATGTTACGATATCATCTGACCAACCCATACGTTTTAGCCCTGCTGCAGCTAATAATATGGCATCATAATCTTCATTATTTAATTTACTCAATCGTGTGTCAATGTTACCGCGAATCCATTTTATTTGTAAATGTGGATATTTTGCAAGTATTTGTGCACCACGTCTTAGCGAACTGGTACCAACAATACTTTGATTTGGCAATGATTCTAGCGGAACATGATTTTTAGCAATATATGCATCGTATGGATTTTCTCTGTCAGGTATGCATCCTAAAGTCAATCCATCTGGAATTACGCTTGGAACATCTTTTAAAGAATGAATTGCCATATCAATTTCTCCATTAAATAGGGCATTTTGAATTTCTTTAACAAATAGACCTTTTCCGCCCACTTTAGATAATTGTTTATCTAAAATTCGATCGCCTTTCGTTACGATTTCTTTTATTTCCACTTCTAAACTTGGATCTACCATTTTTAATTTATCAATAAATTGTCTACTTTGTGTTAAAGCTAACTTACTTCTTCGTGAACCTACTACTAATTTACGCATCATGCGCAACCTCCTAGAAACAAGTCTATTCATTCAACTAAATCACACTTCAATAAATACCTGTCCATTGATGAAAATCAGATATATGTGAAGCGAAAAATAAATTAATCATACTAAGACAAAACAATATGATATTAAAATAAATTAATTTGTGCTTTGTTAGCATTTTTTTAACTCTAAAAATTAAATAAATTCCATATAGTAATGTTATGATTGAAGACATAATAACTTTAGGGTCTACAATGATATTTACCCCTAATGTATTAACCCCCCATTGTGCACCTAATACAATACTTAATATGATGAATATGAAACCAATTAAACTACTGTAAAATACCACTTGTTCAAGCGTAGCTACACTACCTATTCTAAAATATTTCTGGTCAAACCGTTTTTGCTTCAAATTATTGTATTGTATTAAATATAAGATACAATTTACAAACGCAAAGGCAAATAATGCGTAACTAATTACCGCCAAACTTATATGCACAATAAGCAATTCATTGATAATATTGAGTTTTTCACCAGTGCTTTGATAATGCATAGGTTGGAACGTATTGATTGCAATAAATAAAAAACCAATCATATTAAATAAAAATATAGATAAGTTTATTTGTTTTATCACATTGATTACTATGGAAATAGAAATAATAAGCCATGCTACAGCAAAAAACACATCAAATATATTACCTAATGGAATTTGTTTCGTTACATTTACATATAAAGATAAAGAGATTGTTTGTAACATCCAAACAATCCCCAATGAAACAAAACCAATCATTTTAACTCTATGATGCTTTTTCAAAAAATCATAAAAATAACAAGCAATGCTAAATAAATAAATTAATAATATAAGTTCATTTAATCTAATGAACGAAAATTCTTGCATATCATCACCATTTGCATTTACTTATTCAAAACTAAAAATTTGACTTGTTGTTGTTACATTGCGTTTTTTCTCTTTTGGTTTATAGGCTTGTTCAGCTTCAATGTCAAAAATGTTTTGAAATAGCTCTAATTTTTCGTTACTTTTTTTGTCACTACTCAACTCTTTTGCTTGCTTAATAGGATCTTTTAACATTTGATTTATGATACTTTTAGTGTGTTTTGATATCACTTTACGTTCTCTTTCTGTTAATCCAGGGAGTTTTCGATCAATACTACTCATTGTATCTTCTTGAATATCCATCGCTTTTTCTCTAAGCGCGCGAATAACAGGAACAACACCTAACATATTAACCCATTCATTATGTGCATCAATTTCTGCTGGAATTCTTTGTAAAATTTCATCAGCAGCATTTTGACGTTGTTTTAGGTTCGCGTCTACTAAACCTTTCAAATCGTCAACATCATAATTAAAAACATCTTGAATCGTATCTATGCCTGGTTCAATATCTCTTGGAACCGCAATATCTATCAACACGAGAGAATCATTTTTCCGTTGTGATTGAATCGTAGCCATCATGCTATTTGTAATGATATATTCATCTGAACTCGTTGAACTAATCACAATATCCGCATGTGCCAAAAGTTGTGGTAGTGCCTCTATAGATTCATATTTAACATTGTGTGCAGTTGCTAATTTCTGTGCTTTACTCACAGTCCTATTAACAATGGTTACATCAGTTACGTCTGAACCTATCAAATTCAAGAGTGATAGCTCACTCATATCCCCTGCACCAATAATCAAAGCACTTTTATTATTAATTTTGCCAAATACTTTTTTACTAAGTTCAACTGCTGCATATGAAACACTAACTGCATTATCTGCAATATCCGTTTCATTATGCGCTTTTTTCGCAAAAGTAATAGCTTGTTTAAACAGATGATTAAATATAGTACCAGTTGTATCTTCTTCTTGAGCAATAAAGAATGCATCTCTAATTTGTCCAAGAATTTGAGTTTCTCCTAACACTACAGAATCTAAGCCTGAAGTAACTTGCAATAAATGTCTTACTGCTGCGTCCCCCACAGTTACTTCAGTCATTTCTTTAATCTCTTCAACATCAAACCCAAAATTTCTCGCTAAAAAACGTTGAATATAATAGCGACCTGTATGAATTTGATCAACAACAGCATATACTTCTGTGCGATTACAAGTTGATAATATTACATTTTCTAAAATAGATTTAGTTTCGAATAAATCAACATTGGCTGAACGTATGGCATCATCTTTAAAAGCAACTTGTTCTCTTAGTGCTACATCTGCTGTACGATGATTAATGCTTATCGCAATTAAATGCATTTATAACGCCCTCCATACATATTACAATAACTAAATTATAACACAATTATCATTTGAGTTAAGCATATTGCACACGTAAATTAGAAATATTCTAATCTACATTCAAATAGTTGTCATAATTTATAGGCTTTAACCGTTTTCTCAACATTCTATATATATTTTGCAATTATATCCCATACTTGTTGTTGCTTATTCGCTTGGATAGAAGAATAACTGATAATTTCATCTTCAGGTTCCATTTCAAGTTTTCGCTGGACATTGGCTAAATGTTTCTGTACTTTACCTTTAGCGATTTTATCTTCTTTTGTAGCAACTACTAATGTCGGAATATCAAAATACTTCAAATAGTTATACATTAAAATATCATCTTCTGTAGGATTATGTCTCAAATCAACAAGCTGAATGACAAGTTTTAAAGACGTTCTCTGAGAAATATATTTTTCAATCATTTTTCCAAACGCTTCACGTTGTTTTTTACTCACTTTAGCATAACCATAACCTGGCACATCTACAAATACCAGTTGATTATCAATATTATAAAAATTGAGCGTTTGTGTTTTACCTGGTTGTTGTGAAGTTCGTGCCATATTTTTACGTCCAATCATACTATTAATAAAAGATGATTTACCAACATTGGAACGACCACTGAGTCCTACCTCGCTCAAACCAGTTTCAGGATATTGTTCAGGCTTTACCGCACTGATTAATAATTCTATTTCATTAGGATTTATTTTCATTACCGACCCTCTTTTCTATTAAAGTCACTTCATTATTATATTACACAATTTCACTTATTTATATGTATTTTTATATGATTTATATTCCATTTTAAAAGAAAAAGGCTAAGACACATTTAAAATGTCTCAGCCTTTTAGTCTTAATTTTCAACATTGACTAATATAAAACTTTGATAATCTAATATATACAACGTTAATCAAAACTCATAGGGCAACCAGTACTAATCAATTGATTCGCTTTGATTCAGCCCTTTATTTTCAAACTATTTTATTAAGCAGAAGTTTGTTCCTTATTAACGAGATTTCCTTCTTTATCGTATAGTTCAGGATCTTTTTCATCATTAATCGTTTCTTCAGTTATTACCACTTTTACAACACCATCAGAAGATGGAACATCATACATAATATCGATTAATGCTTCTTCAATAATTGAACGTAAGCCACGCGCACCTGTTTTACGCTCAATCGCTTTGTTACTAATTGCAGACAATGCTTCGTCTGTAAATTCTAGTTCTACATCATCTAGTTCTAACATTTTTGTATATTGTTTTACTAAAGCATTTTTTGGTTGTGTTAAAATATTTTTCAATGCATCAACATCTAGTGTTTCTAGATTTGCAACAATAGGCACACGACCAATAAACTCTGGAATTAGACCGTATGATTGTAAATCTTCAGGTCTGATTTGTTCTAAGATAGCATCCTCATCATATTTAGATGCTTCACTACTAGAAAATCCAATGACTTTTTCACCTAGTCTGCGTTTAATGACTTCATCAATACCGTCAAATGCACCACCAAGTACAAACAAGATATTTGTAGTATCTATTTGAATTAATTCTTGGTTAGGATGTTTACGTCCGCCTTGTGGTGGCACGCTTGCAGTTGTACCTTCAAGAATTTTCAATAGCGCTTGTTGTACACCTTCACCTGAAACATCTCTTGTGATAGAAGTATTTTCTGATTTTCTAGCGATTTTGTCGATTTCATCGACATAAATGATACCTTTTTCCGCTTTATCTATATCAAAATCAGCTGCTTGAATTAAGCGAAGTAATATATTTTCAACGTCATCGCCAACATATCCGGCTTCAGTGAGACTCGTAGCGTCTGCGATTGCAAAAGGCACATTTAATGTTTTAGCTAAAGTTTGGGCTAAAAGGGTTTTACCGCTACCTGTTGGACCAATTAAAGCAACGTTACTTTTTTGTAATTCCACGTCATCTTCATTTGGACCTAAATTTTGAACACGTTTATAATGATTATATACTGCGACAGCTAGAGATTTTTTAGCTTTTTCTTGGCCAATAACATAATCATTTAATTGATCCATAATTTCTTTAGGAGTTGGTAATTCTGTTAGTCCTTCTGATTCTGATTGAGCTAACTCTTCTTCAACTATTTCTGAACATAGCTCAATACATTCGTTACAAATATATACGCCACTTCCTGCGACCAATTTTTTAACTTGGTCTTGATCTTTACCACAGAAAGAGCATTTTAAATTTTCTTCATCTTCATTGAATTTGAACATTCTATTTACACCCCTATTCCCTAAAGACTATACTAGATAGCATTTTAATATGCAACTTGAACAAATCTCAAGTTTTTTGCACAAAACATTGTAGCAGACACATTAATTGAATGCATCTGCTACTAGTTTACAATATTAAACAACTATACTTTGTTTCTACAAACAATATGCTTGTGACATTTTTAGTTATGCTTCAGAGTCATCTTTAGATGGTTCTACTAATTTCGCTTCTTCTACTAACATATCAATAACCTTTTGAATACGTACATCATTTTTAACAATGTCAGTGTTACCAAGTGTTTGTTTAATATCTTCTACAGATATATTAAACTGTTCACTCATTTTTTCTAATTCTTTGTCGATGTCAGCATCAGATACTTCTACTTCTTCTGCATCAGCAATCGCAGTTAATGTTAAATTTGTTTTAACGCGTTCCTCAGCATCATCTTTCATTTGCTCTCTTAATTGTGACTCATCTTGTCCAGAAATTTGGAAATAAGTTTCTAAATTAAGACCTTGTTGTTGCATACGTTGTCCAAATTCTTGAACCATGCGGTCTAACTCAGTTTTAATCATCGCTTCTGGAACATCAATTGTTGTGTTATTCGTAGCTTTATTAATAGCTTCTTCTTTTTGAGTATTCTCAGCGTCTGTAGCTTTTTGTTCAGCTAAACGTTTACGTAAGTTTTCTTTATACTCATCAACTGAGTTAGCCTCTGCATCTAATTCGTTTGCAATTTCATCATTTAATTCTGGAACGTCTTTATATTTGATTTCATTAACTTTTGTTTTGAAAGTAGCTTCTTTTCCAGCTAATTCTTCAGCATGGTATTCTTCTGGGAATGTTACATTAACATCTTTTTCTTCGCCAGTTTTAACACCAACCAATTGTTCTTCAAAACCTGGAATAAATGAACCTGAACCAATTTCAAGGTCGTAGCCTTCAGCTTGTCCACCTTCAAATTGTTCACCATCAACATAACCATCAAAATCAATGTTTACCGTATCACCATTTTCAACTGCACCATCTTCTTTAACAACCATTTCTGCTAGATGTCCAAGTTGATGATCGATTGATTCTTGTACTTCTTCTTCAGTTAATTCAGTATTTTGTTTTTCAATTTCTAAACCTTTGTAATCACCAAGTTCAACTTCAGGTTCAACTACAACATTTGCTTCAAATGTCATGTCTTTACCTTTTTCAATTGATGTTACATTGATTTCTGGTTGATCAACTGGTTTAATGCCAGTTTCGTCAATAGCTTCACCATACGCTTCTGGTAATAAGATATCAACTGCATCTTGATACAATGCTTCTACACCAAAGCGTTGTTCAAAAATTTGGCGAGGTACTTTCCCTTTACGGAAGCCCGGCACATTAATTTGTTTAACCACTTTTTTGAAAGCTTGATCAATTGCTTTGTCTACTTTTTCTGCTGGAACAGTAACAGATAAAACACCTTCGTTACCTTCCTTTTTTTCCCAAGTTGCTGTCATGTATAAAAACCTCCATGATTATCCTATTTTATTTTTTCAACTTCATTATTATAGCACACGTCAAAGCTCGACACAAATTATGAATTTTATATGAATAATTAATAAAAAGTTGAAATTTATTATAATTTTATATTACCTCTTAACTCCATTACCCATTTTTCATATGAGTTAATGATAAAACTACTTATTTTTCTTTATCTAACGACTCAATGAATGCAAGCACATGATTCGTTTCATCGATACTTTCTAAACCTAACATTGATTTGAAATAATTTGTATAACCTTCTATCCAAGTTTCCTTTGTTGCAATGAGTTCAACATTTAATGGATAAAGTAAAATGGCATGATTATTCAGCATATGAAGCGCTTCTTCTACAAGTTGTTGTGCTGCACCATCTTCAAGTTGCTTCAGAACGTTAGGTATAACTTCAGTTTTAAATAAAGTTTGTTCTAGCCCTTCAAGATTCTGTGGAATCACATTGATTTCATATCCATATTTATGAATAGAAATCGTTTGGTCATTTTTTGCAAAACGCAAGTATTCCAACATAATAGTTACGACATTCGGTGCGAGTTTCAGCTCATTCAACAAATGAATCACTGTATCTTGATAACGATATTGACTATGATCTATGAGCGTCAGCATAATGTTAACTTGTTCTTTAAGTGTTAATGTATCAAAACTTTGTAGCATTTGAGCTGCATGTTCATTATGTTTATCAATTTGGCTTAAAGCAAATTCCTTGATTGGAAATAATTCCATTCTAGTCTTATGATCATTGACTTCATCTATGATTTGATTAATAATTTCAACAACTTCAAAATATTGTCCTAAGCCATTTAAACTTTTAACATAATAAATCATCAAATCATCATAATTAGATATACTTTGTTTTAATAGAATGATTGCCTCTTCACGTAGCTCTAAATAATGTTCCATTTTAAAAAGCATCGCACATTTTAATAAAGCCATTTGTTCATCAAGTTCGAACTGAGCTTCTAATGACTCAAACAACTGATAAGCTTGTGCTAAATTATTTTCATTAAAAGCTTGTTTAATTTCTCTAATCAACTTTTCTTTTGATCTCGGAAATGGAATGATATCAGACATTAATCAACACCTCTATTGTATTGCCTGTAAAATGAGCGCACTCCATGTTTCAAATTCATCATAATTGTCTATCTTGTTATGGTTGACCCATTTAATTTTTAAAGTGTCGGTCTCTTTTGCTTCTACATCATTACTGTTAACATTAATCTTAAATACAACACCTAAATGTACTTCACCAACTTCATTTGTATCATCATTGATAAAGCCTATGTATGCTAAATTTTGTGATTTACTTTCAGAAAGGCCTACTTCTTCATTTAATTCTCTCTGAGCGTTCACTCTAAGCACTTCATTAATAGATTCAGCACCTTTAACGTCATTCATATGGCCACCAACACCGATCGAAGACTGACCATGCAAACGCGTTTCTCCGCCACCTGAGAGTCGTTCATAAACTAATATTTCATCGTGCTCATTTTCTAAAATGCAATACGAAATAAGTTGTTTATAACTTGGATCTTCTTCCATATCACCACGTCGTTTAATTTCATAATTCGATAGTGTTTCAAAAATGTCTTGTCCCTTGTTCGAATTTTTATCTAAAAATCCATTAAACTGATTATTTTCATTATCAAATAAAATTTTTCTTGGTACTACCGTAATCATTTCGTCAAATTTAGACATTAGTTTCTCCTTCATATGTGACTTCCTTGTCATTTTATCAAAACATTCACGTATCTCAAAACAATACTAATAGCAAAACGCTTACTCGCAGGTAAATTATTAATCATCTAATATTTCAACCTTTGAATCTAAATCATTAACCTTATAAAGGTATTAACACAAGCATATCTATCATAAAGTATTTACGCAGTGCCAATACCACATAAAAGCCTGAGACAATATGGTGTCCCAGGCTTTATTTAAAAATTATTTTAAAGCTTCTTTAGCTTTTGCTACTAATTCACCAAAAGCTTTGTCATCTGAAATCGCGATTTCAGAAAGCATTTTACGGTTTACGTCGATATCAGCTTTTTTCAAACCATTCATTAATCTTGAATAACTCATATCATGTTGACGTGCTGCAGCATTAATACGTGTAATCCATAATTTACGGAAGTCACGTTTTCTTTGACGACGGTCACGGAAAGCATATTGACCTGATTTCATAACTTGTTGTTTTGCAACTTTATACAATGTGCGTTTTGCACCAAAGTAACCTTTAGCTAATTTAATCGTCTTTTTACGACGCGCTCTTGTTACTGTTCCACCTTTTACTCGTGGCATAATAAATTCCTCCTTAAAATGTGTACATTCTTAAATTTTTCGCTGTTTCTCAGGCTATCTCATCAATTATTTTTTATAAGATAATAATTGTTTTACACGTTTCATGTCTGATTTGTGCACTAATGAAGCTTTACGTAATTTACGTTTTTGTTTAGTTGTTTTATTTGCAAACATATGTGAAGTGAAAGCTCTTGAACGTTTTAATTGACCTGAAGCAGTTCTTTTAACACGTTTAGCAGCTCCACGGTGGGTTTTCATTTTAGGCATGATTCATTTCCTCCTGTATTATCTAATATTATTTTTCGTTTATTGGGTTAAGCATAATGAACATTTGACGACCGTCCATTTTAGGTCTTTGCCCAATAGTTGCGATATCTTTACATTCTTCAGCGAATTTTTCTAAAACTCGTTGACCAATTTCTTTATGCGTAATCGCACGTCCTCTGAAACGAATAGAAACTTTACATTTATCGCCTTTTTCTAAGAACTTACGTCCATTTTTCAATTTAGTTTGGAAATCATGTTCCTCAATTGTTGGACTTAAGCGAATTTCTTTAAGGTTGATTGTTTTTTGTTTCTTTTTCATTTCTTTTTCTTTTTTCTGTTGTTCGAATTTGTATTTACCGTAATCCATAATCCTTGCAACAGGTGGTTTAGCGTTTGGAGCCATTAAGACTACATCTAAACCTACTCTTTCAGCCATTTCTAGGGCTTCGGATTTTGATTTAACACCAATTTGTTCTCCGTCTTGCCCTATCAAACGTAATTCTTTTGCGCGAATCTTTTCGTTAACTTGAGTCTGATCTTTTGCTATGGTTGACACCTCCAAGATTTTTACGAAATTATCCCAAGCAAAAAGAGCGAGTATATAATATACCCGCTCTTCTCTACACATGATATTTTCATGTATATATAGACCTGCCAACTGCATTTAGCGTCGCTACAGGTGAGAAGCGGGAGCTTCTACTTGGTTCGTTTCGTATTCAACATTACCTATCTTAGCAACTATCTTCAAATAAGTCAACAGTTTATTTTAATTATGTTTAATTTCGTCCATATCTATGTCTTGTCGTAAGTTCACTTTCTCTAATGGTACCATTTTCGTTTTATAACGTAATTTATGATAAATAAAGAATGCTAGAAATACTGGAATACCCATATATGTGATAATAAATCGGTTCAGGTTAAAGTCACCTGTTTTGATAAAATCTACGTCTTGTCCAATAATGACTAACACACATAGGACACCAGCAAAGATTGGGCCAAATGGGAATAGTTTAGCTTTGTATTTTAATTTAGATTTATCATAATTTTGCTTGTCAAATGCTTTTCTGAATCTATAATGACTGACTGCGATACCTACCCAAGCGATAAAACCAGTCATACCACTTGCAGCAACAATATATTCGTAAGCATCACCACTCAAATGTTGCAATACAAAGATGCCCACGACAATCACAGCTGTCGTAATTAACGATACATACGGTACGCCGTTTCTATTTGTTTTACCAAAAACTGGATATGCTAATTTGTCTTTACTCATGGAGTATAGCATTCTAGTCGATGCATACATTCCAGAATTACCAGCAGATAATACCGATGTTAAGATAACGGCATTCATAAATGATGCTGCAAATGCTAATCCAGCATTTTTAAATACAAGTGTAAATGGTGAGGTAGCTATATCATCGCCACCACCCATTAAAGAAGGACTATCATACGGTATTAACATACCAATTACAAAAATTGCTAATATATAGAAAATCAATATTCTCCAAAATACTTGTTTAATTGCTTTAGGTACTGCTCGTTCTGGATTTTCAGATTCACCAGCTGTAATACCGATTAATTCAGTACCTTGGAATGAGAAGCCTGCAACTAAGAATACACCAAGAATTGTCAGTAGACTACCACCTAAGCCGTCACCAAGAATTGGGCCACCGCCTTTAGAAAATGTGTCAAAACCTACGAATTCTCCACCCATAATTCCAAGTATAGTAAGTAGACCGATGGCAATAAAAATGATAACTGTAACAACTTTAATTAATGCAAACCAGTATTCACTTTCACCATAAACTCTAACAGACAAAGCGTTTAGTCCAAATATAATAATTAGGAACAAACAGCTCCAACTCCAAGCTGGTATACCTGAAAGAGGTGTCCAATATTGAATCACTTGTGCAGCAATCGTAACATCTGCAGCAACTGTAATAACCCAGTTGAACCAATAATTCCATCCCAATGCAAATCCAAGTGATGGATCAACAAAACGCGTAGCATAAGTACTAAATGAACCAGAAACAGGTAAATAAGTAGCCATTTCTCCTAAAGATGTCATAAGGAAAAATACCATTGCCCCAATAATTGCATATGCAAGTAATGCACCCAAGGCACCTGCATCATGAATTGCACCACCAGAAGTCATAAATAAACCAGTACCAATACAACCACCAATAGCTATCATGGATATATGACGATCTTTTAGCCCTCTTTTAACTCCATTATTTTGATTTACTTCTTTTGCCATAGATGCTCCCTTTCCTTTAAACTTAGAGGCCAACTTACTATGCGATTATAATTATACTTTTATAGTTATTAATAACCTTTACATCGGAATATACATGTTATTTAACCAATTTGCTATAAATTTCCCGTTTTAGTATGAATAATAATCTTAAACCTAAATAAAATGGTTACATACCTATTAGATATGCAACCATTTTAGTCATAGCATTTATATAGGTAGCACATCACATATGTGACAGTCCAGTCTCTTTCGAAAACTGACCCAACCAATAGTGAAAAATGGTCACTTTTGATTTCGGCATTTTTACCTTTCACAAATCCTACATACGCTCCAAATAGCTTACAGATTGTTACTGATTAAAAACGCAACCTCTAACTCAATTTTTTTATTTTTTTATTTCACTAAGATTCAATATACATGATTTCAACATTACTTTCAAGGTTATCTTTGTTTTTTAAGTCTGATTTCATCTACCAAATCCCAAATAAATGATTCTTTTTCAACCGTTTCTTGATCTTGCGAACCATATTTTCTAACATTCACTTCATTATTTTCCATCTCTTTATCCCCAACGACAAGTTGATAAGGGATTTTTTGCATTTGTGCTTCTCTGATTTTATAACCCATTTTTTCATTTCGATCATCTATTTCGACTCTTACACCTTGTGATTTAAGTTCGTCTTGTAAATGTCTAGCATAATCATAATGCAAGTCAACGTTTACAGGAATAATTTCAACTTGTTTTGGTGCTAACCATGTAGGGAAAGCTCCTTTAGTTTCTTCTGTTAAAAATGCAACAAAGCGCTCCATTGTCGACACAACACCACGATGGATGACTACAGGTCTATGTTGCTCACCGTCTTTTCCTATATATGACAATTCAAATTTTTCAGGTAGTAAGAAGTCTAATTGAGCCGTAGATAACGTTTCTTCTTTACCCATAGCTGTTTGTACTTGAACATCTAACTTAGGGCCATAAAAGGCAGCTTCCCCAATAGCTTCTTCGTATGCTAAACCTAGTTCATCAACCGCTTCTTTCAACATGCTCTCTGCTTTATTCCACATTTCATCATCATCAAAGTACTTTTCTTTATCCTCAGGATCTCTGTAACTCAAGCGGAATTTATAATTTTCAAATCCAAAGTCTTCATAAACATCGACAATTAAATTAACAACGCGTTTGAATTCTTCTTTTATTTGATCTGGTCTTACAAAAATATGTGCATCATTTAAAGTCATTCCTCTAACACGTTGTAATCCAGAAACAGCACCACTTGCTTCATAACGATGCATTGTACCTAATTCAGCAATGCGAATTGGTAATTCACGATATGAATGTGGTTTATTCGCATAAATCATCATATGGTGAGGGCAATTCATAGGTCTTAACACCATTTCTTCATTTTCATCTAATTTCATAGTTGGGAACATGTCTTCTTGATAATGATCCCAGTGTCCTGATGTTTTATATAAATCTACATTTGCCATCACTGGTGTATACACGTGATCATAACCCATGCTTACTTCTTTATCTACAATATATCGTTCAATTTCGCGACGAATTGTTGCACCGTTCGGTAACCACAATGGTAAACCTGCACCTACTAATTGATTGTTTGAGAATAGTTCTAATTCTTTACCAATTTTACGGTGATCGCGTTCTTTGCGTTCTTCTAGCATTTTAAGATGTGCCTTTAAGTCTTTTTTATCAAAGAAAGCAGTACCATATATACGTTGAAGCATTTTATTATCACTATCTCCACGCCAATATGCGCCTGCAGTTGATAAAAGTTTAAACTCTTTAATTTTTGAAGTTGATGGTACATGAACACCACGACATAAATCAGTGAATTCACCCTGCGAATACAAAGTAACATTTTCATCTTCTGGAATAGCATCTATTAGTTCTAGTTTATACGGATCATCAGCAAAAAATGTTTTCGCTTCATCTCTCGATACTACTTTTCGTTCTATAGGATAGTTTTCATTGACGATTTGTTTCATTGTTTTTTCTATTTTTTCAAAATCATCAGATGACACGCTTTCAGACATATCAAAATCATAATAAAATCCACCATCAACGACTGGACCCACACCAAATTTCACATCTCCATATAAACGCTTTAAAGCTTGTGCCATTAAATGTGCAGTAGAGTGACGCAAAACTTCTAATGCTTCATCACTACCAGGTGTAACTATTTCAATTTCCCCATCTGTTTCGATTGGTCTTGTTAAATCAATCATTTGTCCATTTAACTTTCCTGCTACAGCTTTTTTTCTTAAACCAGGACTGATTGAGTGTGCAATCTCTTCTGTAGTAGTTCCTTTTTCAAATGCTTTCGCATTACCATCTGGAAAAGTAATATTTATTTGATCCATTTAAATTCCTCCTATTTATACTTGCCTTAAATCATCACGAAATGGTCATATTACAAACGTAAAACAAAAAGACCCCATCCCTAAAAGGGACGAGGTCTTCGCGGTACCACCCTAATTAAAGTAATTTTTATAATGATAAAAATACTTTACTCTACATAAGTTAACGGTCTTGAGCCGGATGTTGATTAGAACATCTATCATGAAGTAGTAACAGATAATGATACTTACCAAATTCTCATCACACATTGGTTCTCTGTGAAGTATGAAATTATCTATCATGTCTTCATTTTATTTCGCTTGATTTAGATTTAATTATATTATACAACATTTTTTTAATAATTCAATCGTTACGATAATTTTTGCCTTCCAAAAAATATGGTGTTGCTAACGATTTAATTCTTTCCATTATTCTAGCTGCTTTTGTTTTTTCAGTACCATTGCGCGTAACAGAAAGATGATATTCTAATTCTTCAAAGCTTAGGTTAGAGCTAAAAAACGTTGGTAATTCGTGAACCATTCTATAATGAAGTAATGGGCCAATTACTTCATCTCTTGCCCAAGGTGTAATCTCTTCAGCACCAATATCATCTAACATTAACACATGTGATTCACGTACTTTCGCTAACCTTGATTCGAAACTGCCATCTTTAAATCCACCTTTTAAAGTGCGAATAAATTCTGGTAGATATACAATCGTAGAAGGTACTTTTTCAACTTTTAATTCATTGGCAATCGCACCTAATATAAATGATTTTCCAGTTCCAAAAGGACCATGTATATATAAACCTTTGACTTGGGGCGCTTTTTCTACTATTTTTTCACAAATATCGGTTGCTGCCATTGCAACATCTATACGATCTCTTTTGTCCATATAAATATCGCTTAATTTCGCATTTAATGTATCTCGTTGCATATGATGTGAAGCAATTAAATGGGCATCAAATTTTTCTTCGTCATGTTTGATTTTACATGGACAAGGTAGGTAACGAATTTTTATGTGCTGATTTTCTACATATAATTCAGGCACATGACCCTTAACAAAGTTCGGACAATCTTTAAAGGCATGGCCATCATAATGTTTTTCTTGATCTTTGTATTCTTGTAAAATATTCAAATCTTCATCAATCATTGCATTAGTTACTTCTGATTGATGTGTCTCTAAAAACATTTTGACATCTGGATCATTGATAACATCTTTTTTTATCTTTTCAATTCGCTGACTTAAATCCTTAGAGTCACCCATAATATGATTGAAAGACTTCATATATTATTCCTCCTCTCGCTTACTATTCAATCGTTTTAACAACGCTTCACGGTCTCTTTTTAACGCTTCATCTTCATCTGGATTATTAAGTTCTTCTAAACTTTGATTTTTCGTTTCTTTACTATCTCGTTCTTCTAGCCATTTAGGTGTCATTTCCCTAGAAACGAGTTGTTTAGGTTTATAACTACCATTTTTAGTTTGATTTGACTGTTTGGATGTAGGTTGGTTCACCTTTTTAGCATAATGATACGCTTCTTCTGCAGTTTTGATACCCTTTTTTTTCCAATTTGATGCAATCTCAAAGATATAAGTTTTAGGAAGTTTCATGTCTTCTTTTAACATTACAAATTGTAAAAGTATATTAATTACACCAAATGGTAGTTGTTCTCTTTCAACTAATTCTTCGACCATATACTTTTGCTGCGTCGTCGGTTCAGATTCTGACCACGAAGCAAGCATATCGATGGGGCTAGTTTCGTCTAATTGTTTTAACCAATGATTTGAATCATCTTCTGTTATATTATTTTTTTCCGTGCTGACACCATCTATATAATTTGATTTTTTAGCCTTTAATTTTGGAAGCTGTTGCTCATGTTCTATGAGGTAATACGTTCTAGCATGTTTACGCATTTCTTCAAAAGAGAGCTCTTGTGCACTAGTGATTGATTTTAAAATAATGCGTTTCATTGCTTCTGGTGTTAAACCATATAAAGTCGCAATCTGTGTGATCAATGCTTTAGCTTCACTATCAATTATTTTAGTGCTAATAAAATGATTTTGTAATAAATCATAAAGTGCTTCAAAATCAAAATTTACATTAGATAAATCTGCACCACCATAAGTTTCTTCACTTTCAATCATCTGTGTATCTTCAGTCAGTGCTTTGTTAGGCACTTTAAACACATCAATGAATGTGCGCGTCACATCTTTGTACTGACTTAAGTCAATGGTCATTTGATCCTCGAAATGTGATTTCAGTTGCAAGTAGCGTTGCTTACTTACTTGACTATATAAATATACAGATAACATAGGATCATTAAAAAATTGCTCTGTTGATGGTGGTTGTACAAGCTTGTATACAAAAGAAGAGTGTTGTTTAGAATGATGCGCAAAAGATTTTAATAATCCAATGCCTTCTAACAAATCCATTTCCTTTCTGAATTCAAGTAAGTTTATTTTTAATTCATTCATAATAATATAATGTGTCAACACAACATCTTGTTCAAATTCTACGAACTGATTCAAATAATGATACAAACCAATAGCATTTGAGCCAATCATTGGCGTAAATAATCTATTAAGTATTTCTAAATGTTTATGATTTAAATAAAAATGACGCAACACGTGGAAATCATCTTGTGGTCTTAAACCATAATCATAGGACTGTAATCCCATTTAAGAATCACTCCGTTTGTTTTCTGCTAAAATTCCTTGCATTGATTGTAATAGTTGATCAACATCTTTAAATTCTTTATAAACAGATGCAAATCGCACATAAGAAACTTGATCCACATGCATCAATAAATTCATGACGTGTTCCCCTATTTCTCTTGAAGAAATTTCGGCACGTCCTTCATCTCTTAATTTCCATTCTACATTATTAGTAATATCTTCTAATTGTTGATAACGCACAGGTCTTTTTTCACATGAGCGCACCAAACCATTGAGTATTTTTTCAGGTAAAAATTGTTCACGTGTGCCATCTTTTTTGACAACGATTAACGGTCTTTTTTCAATATGTTCAAACGTAGTAAACCTTGTGCCACATTGTTCACATTCTCTTCTACGTCTGATCGCATTAACTTCATCAGCATGTCGTGAATCTACAACGCGAGAGTGCGTTGAACTACATTTCGGGCATTTCATCGAATTACCACCCTCTCAATTTGATTACCATTCATTATACTATAAATCGTTATGCCACAAAAGAATCGTATTACACAATAACGCTATTTATTTATAATAAATACATTTAATCCTTCATATTTAAAATCAAAACCACCCGTATAA
>NZ_JAESLN010000019.1:0-794 GCF_017892645.1 Staphylococcus sp. GDY8P54P
TGATATTCCATCTAATATAGATTTAGTAGGTGGAGAACCAATTAAATTTGTAGCGACAGACAAAGATGACAACACGTCAACAGAAGCAACGACAACAGTAGTAGACACAACAGCACCATCAGCACCGACGGTGAAAGAAGTGACAAGTGAAGCTACAACGGTAAGTGGAACGGCAGAACCAGGCTCAACGGTCACAGTGACGTTCCCAGACGGTAAAACGGCAACAGGAATAGCCGATGATCAAGGTAACTACACAGTTGAAATTCCATCAAATGTAGATTTAGAAGGTGGAGAAGATATTAAAGTTACTTCTAAAGATAAAGTTGGCAATACATCTGAAGAGACAATGACAACAGTAGTAGATACGACGGCACCAACAGCACCGACGGTGAAAGAAGTAACAAGTGAAGCTACAACAGTAAGTGGCACAGCAGAGCCAGGCTCAACGGTAACCGTAACGTTCCCAGATGGAACAACGGCAACAGGTACAACTGATGATCAAGGTAACTACACAGTTGATATTCCATCTGATATAGATTTAGAAGGTGGAGAAGATATCAAAGTTACTTCTAAAGATAAAGTTGGCAATACATCTGAAGAGACAACGACAACAGTAGTAGACACGACAGCACCAGACGCACCAACGGTGAATGGCGTAACAAGCGAAGCTACAACGGTAAGTGGAACGGCAGAACCAGGCTCAACAGTTACCGTAACGTTCCCAGATGGAACAACGGCAACAGGAACAGCAGACAGTGAAGGTAACTATACAGTTGAAATTCCATCAAATGTAG
>NZ_JAESLN010000002.1:0-1106 GCF_017892645.1 Staphylococcus sp. GDY8P54P
TTCCATGTAAAGTTTAACACAATAGACTTATTTACTACGTTTCATTAGTCATTAATGCTCGTGCTCTGCGAGTCTAGTTTTTGTGCAAGCAAAAAAAATTGACTGAATATATCAGTCCATATGTTCAAAACCAAATTCAAAATCAAAACAAAAGCAACCAAAAATGTGGTTGCTAATAAAATTAATTCTCATAATTATTACGAATAAAATTCTCAATATTTTTTTCGTAATTTGGATAGTTATAATTTCCTAAACAACTTACTTTATTTGAATAATATTTAAATAATTCACAACAAAGCTTAAAAGATTGGTATGTCTTTCTATATCCATTCATCTCAAAAGTAGCTAAAAGCATATTGAATTCTTTATCAGTTAAATATTTGTTTATAAACTTATAATTCTTTCCTAAACTAAAATCAAAACCCCTATTAAAGCCAATATACCAAGAAATCATTCTTAATAATTCAGGACGTAAAATATTATTGAAATGATCTAAAGCAAATAATATTTCTCTTCTAAAAACACCCTTTGCTACATACGTTGAGACACTCCAAAACTCATTACAGCAATCATAAAATTCTCGTTCTGTTGGTTTTTTTAACCAATAATTTGAGTCATCTGGAACAATTTCTTGAGTTACTAAATTATCTTTATCAACTAAAATTTTTACAAGACCATCAGAATCACTAAAATAACGATTTAAATCTTTTAAATTAATTAATGTAATATCCATTTTTATACCATCTTTAAAATACATTATATAACTGTAACCATAATCTAAATCAGGTGGGAATAATTCCATATCTTCTGGTTTCTGTATAAACAATAATTCTCCAAATAAACTTAACCAACTTTCTTCATGTGTGAAATACTCAATATCTGATACGAAAAAAGCAAAATCATAATCTTGAAACTTATCTTTTTTTATATTTTCATTAGTTCTTGAACCCTCGAGAGCAATAATTTTTACATTGCTTCGTTGATAAGCAAATTCAGAAACTAAATTTAAAATTTCTTTTTCAGTCCTCATTGTTTTTTCACTCCCAAAATCTAAATTCACTCTGCCAAAATTCAATCTGCTTTTGCAATTGTTTTTCATTCTCTTT
>NZ_JAESLN010000020.1:0-26325 GCF_017892645.1 Staphylococcus sp. GDY8P54P
ACAATTATACGGACTTTATCCTCGAACAACTCATTAAATACAATAATTCGTTATTCCTAATCTTCATTAACGATACGTTTTTTGAATTTTTATCTACATTCAATAACACGTCAAACCTCCTATTCACTGATTAAAAGATACGATTAAATAAGCTTGTAATGAAATCTATGATAGACTGTATAATCTGTAAAATACTATCCCAAATTTTTTGTACAAAGTTTCTATTTTCTTCAGTATTTAAGTCTTTAGCCTTGTCTTTAGCTTTATCTAATAAGTCGCCTGAATTTTTTTCAATACCTTTCAAAGCGTCTTTTGCATTTTTAGCAAATGCTTTAGGATCTGAAGTTAAAGCGTTAGAATTTGCTACGTTGGTCATGTTATCAGTTATCATTTGTTTTTGATTATCTGTTAATGTTCCCGACAATCCTCGTTCATCAAGAACTTTATTAACTATATCTTCAACTTGTTGTGGCGCAATTTGTTCATCTTGTTTCTTCTTAATATCTGCTAACTGTTGTTTAATATCTGCTATAGACGCGTTTAATGCTTCGTCTGAATATCCGTCTTTATCTTGGTTTTCTTCAGATATTGAAGTTAAATCTTGCATTTCTTTATTTGAGTTTTGTATATCTTCAGAATTTAATTCATTTCCTTTTTCTTCATAAGCTTTATAAATACCTGCTAAAGCACCTTCTCCAGTAACTTTTTCAACTGAAGCTATATGAATTTCAGCGTCTTTAATACCTGCTGTGATTGACGCATTTTGATATTGTTCACTTGTAACCTTTGTGATGTTATCAGGTGTGTCTATTTCTACATCTACACCGTTACCCCATTTTTTATGCTTAATAGTTGCACTTGAATATATATAACTTAAATTGCCACTATTAGGAATATATTTACTAACGTCATCAGTTGTTACGCTGTAAGTTTCATAGTCATCTTTTACGCCTAAATCATCTTCAGTCTGTTGTAAGTCTTGGCCTTCAAGATCAGCCCCTTTTATAAAAATGGGTTTATCCCAATCTTCATTATTTTCTTCTGCTTTGGCCATACCTGGAACAGTTAATAATAGTGTTGCTACTGCTGTACTAACAATTAATTTTTTCATTTTAATTTAACCCCTTTTTAATAGTTATAACTACCGTCTTTATATTTAATTTGAACGCCTTCTTGTTTATTCGCAATCCAAACATTGATATTTATTGTTTGGCCGTCATCATTAATTGAGTAGGCTCTAACGTGTGAACCTCTTGGCACAAGTTCATCATCTTTATAAACGGGCGTAACTTCATAAAACACTTTTGTTTCAGGATTATCATACATTGCATTTCTTATTTGCGTTTCAGGATAACCCATGCCCCCACCTTCAGGGTCTTTATTAGATCCAACATTTTGCGCCCTAGTACCTAATGTTAAATTATGTGTTTCCATATCTCCGCCCAATGACCAGGCAAGCGAATGAGATTTATTATATATATAACCCCTATACCCATCTAATTGTAATATTTGGTTGTTTGAATTCTCGCCTTCCCACGTCTGCTTTTCAGGGTTATATATACCATCTTTATATTCTCCTGCTACATGTACATCATAATCAAAAGACGGTCTTTCTTGTGCTTTTGAAGAATGACTTTGAACAGCTTTATTTGTAATTAACGCTGTAACTTTTCCCGCTCTACCGTACTTATCCAAATCAGGATAATCAGCCCAAAAACGATCATTACCCTTTTCATTCAGTAAGTTCTGATCTTCTTGACTTAATTCTGTCTTGTTATCATTGATAAAAGCATAGTTTTCGCTATTAGTTTCAGCGCCTATTAAGTCTATATCTTCTTTACTATTTTTTATTTCAGGTGTATCTGATTTGCTAAAATCACTAATAGTTGATATTAAATCATCAACTTCATTTATTGCCTTTTCCGTATCACAACCACTTAATACAATAAGCGATAATAATAAGGCTATCAGTGGTTTAAATATCTTCATTGCCTTACTCCTTTACTCAAATTGTTCAGCAACCCAAAAATATTTAGTGTAGCTTTTATTCTCATAATAAAACAAAGGTTTAGGCACAAATTTAAAGTTTTTATTTTTGACGTGCATAGTAACATTTTGTCTTGTTACACCTAGTCTTTCAGCTACTTCATTAACATCTATTAGTTTCTGTGGTTCAGAACTTTCACGAATTAAATCATCTAAATTATTATTTTGAAGCTTACCAGTATAAATAGTGTTGTTTTTCTCCATAATATACACACCTTCATTTACTGCTATATCTTGCCCGCCTTGTTGCGTATACAAAGTTTTTTCATCATTTAATAAGTTTGCTATATCTTTTAAATTCATTGTTTTGTTTACCTCCGACCTTTTTTTTGTTATTCTTAGTGTACCTTTTTTTGTGGGCGAATGTTTGATTACTTTCGTCCTATTGCGATACTTTCTAGTATCGCTTTTTTTATGCCTTCATAGTCGGAGTAAACAAACATCATATAATAATCACTTTTTTATAATCGCTTTTTTCTTTTATCATAGCTTTCGCTTCATCAATAGAATATCTTTCGTTGATATATCCTATAAACCTACCATTTTCAATAACTTGTACAACAGGATCAGCCCAAAAGTCATAAATTACATTTAATACATACACATTATTTCTAGTTTTAAATTCATCAATAATCATTGTGCTTCCTCCATTTCTTCATCAAGTTGCTTCAGTCTACACAAATTAAATTTGTTTTGAAGTTCTTCTATTGTCTTATCTCTTAAATTCTCCCTACTTTCTAAAGGATCCATTAATAATAACCATTCAATATATATTGCTTTATCATGGTTCATATTTAGCACCTCATTTATATTAAAGCCCCTTAGCGGGGCTTTTTTTAAAGTTTGTTTTGTATATACTTTGGAATTTTATTTGTCGCTGTTAGGCCATTTCCTTTTTTATAATCAATGATCTTATAACCTGAATTAACTTTAAATATTTCATGTCTACCATTCGTTATTTTTATAAAGTTATGACCTTCTTTGAAAACTTGTTCTACATCAATATTTTTAAATTCTTCTTTAGTTACAAACATCTGTAACACTCCTTTTTTGTGGGTTGCTATATCTTTTATTTATAGCGTTTGATTTGTTTCGTCCTCCTTTCAATTATTATATTATCACTTATTTTACACTTTGACAAGCATTTATTTGTCAAAGTGTAAATATTTTTTAAAAAAATAAAGGCCTTAGATAGACCTTTAAGCTGTAGCTTGTATCAAACCATCATATCTAGCCTTAGAAATATAAAAATAAGTTTCAGCTAATACGCGTTCAAACAAATCATTTAGATCATGTTCATTATACAAAGGGGCGTTAATTTCAACTTTTTCATCTTCAAAGTCATTAACAATTTTTACTTGATAACTATTTAAATTTAATGAGTTGTCTTGAAATACCAATTCAGTTTTTCCATTTTCTCTATATATACATTCAACCTTATCAACTGTGTAATAAGTTTCAATAATATTTTTAACTTGCTGATCGTGTTTTCTATTTATTTTTTCAACCCTTTTATCATTTAACTTAAATAGAATAACCATAACAGCAACTATAGATATAAAAATAACGAATGGCATTAAAAAACCCCCCTTATAATTAATATATAAAATTAAAGATCATGTTTTTCTTTCAATAATTCCATTGCTTCAGAAACTATGTCTACTAAATTTGCACCTGTTTTCGCTTTAACTTGATAAGCAATTGACCAGTCTTCATTATACATTTTAACCGATTTTGTAGGTCTTACTTCCTTCTTTTTCGCTATCATATCATCAAATACTTGTTCTTCTTTATATTCATCTTTTACTGCTTCATTATTAAAATCTGCCATATTATTCACTCTCCAACTTTTCTAACATTTCATTTTTTACATCAATATACATCTGCATTGTCTTTTTATCATGGGGTTTATGTTCTGTTATGCCATGTTCTCCCCAGGTTACTACTCGATCACTTGAACGTATATAATTTTTAAATACATCTTCGCCAAACAATTTATTTATCTTATTGATAATACTTCTGTTAGTTGATCCACGTTGATTTACTAAGTACGGTAATAAACCTAAAAATTTTAAACTTGGTTTTTTATTCTGTTGAATATTACCTAAATAGCTGTAATACTTCTTCGCTGAAGTAAAACTATCTTCTTCAGTTTTTGATGTTATTAGAACGTAATCAGAAGCGCATACAGCGTTATTAGACAAAATACCTGTTGAAGGTCGTGTATCTATGATTATGTAGTCATAATCGTCTTTTATTGGCTTTAAAAGTGAATTTAATAAAAAGTATTCTGCTTTTTCATCAAATTTCTTTATTACGTATTTATCAAACTTTTCTAATGACCAATCGCCCTTTAATATATCCAGGTTGTCCGTTACTTTTTCAATACAATCTTCTAAGTTTAAATTTTTAATACCTTCCATGAATGAAGGTTCTTTTTTAAACTTTTTTTGATAAGTCCTTTGAACTTTTTCTGTTAAGTTACTTTGTGGGTCAGTGTCTACAGCTAAAACTTTATTACCTTCTTTAGCAAGTAAGTACGTAAGTATTTCTGTAAGTGTGGACTTTCCTACCCCACCTTTAAAACAGCCAATCGTTATTACTTTCGTCATATTATCTAACCTCTTTTCTATCCCTTATTACCTTTTTTTGTGGGATTGTTTACAATAATAATAACAGATGTTTTTCTACTTGTCTACTTCTCCACTTAACTACTTATGTCTTTTTCTACTTTTACATTATTCTACTTTACCACTTATGTCTTTTTGTCTAAGTGGTTAAGTAGAATAATGTATATAAAGAAAAGCGCTATATAGCGCTTTTCATTCAATCTTTAACATTTTTTGTATTGCTTTCTAAAGTAAATCTTTCAAAGTCATCAATCAACCATTTACCATTTTTTCTAACAAAATGAATTTTTCCTGATGTTTTTTTATCAGTCGTATCTTCTTCATCTATCACTTTTTCATCAAATGTAACAAATACATCATAGCTGTCTTTTTGTGGTCTGTATTCTTCTATAAATGTCTTAACATTACTTATTTTAACTGTTAAAAACGCATTATATTTATCCCTTGAATTATCAAATAATTCTTTTTGGTATTTGTCGTCTAATATTGGAGAAAGTTCCTTCTTTTTACCACTGAAGCTTTCCTTCTCCTTCATAGTAAATAGTTTATTAATAAATTCTTTAGCATTATCCCTGATCTGTTCTTCTTCTTTTGATACAACTTCTTTGTCTTGGCGCGCTATCAAATCACTTTGTGCTTTATTTGTATCTTCTAACTTTCCAATTTTGGTTTCATTCTCTTTATTTTGGCTGTTAGCTTTATTAAGTTCGTCATCATAATGTCGAACTATAAAGACTAATATACCGATTATAACAATTGCCGTTATACCTATAATCAAGGTGCTTTTCGGAATGTTCTTCATACCTTAACCTCCCATTTTTAATAAATGAAGCTATAGCCTTCAGTCATTTTTACTTCTCGTTGAGTTATTTTATATGGCCCACCTTCAGCGTTCATTTCAGTCACAACAAATGTATTTTTATCTTTAACATCTATAACAATACCAACATGACCCGTAACATTAGAATGTCCGCCTGCGCCTTGTTCAGCTATCCAGGCCGCGCCTTTTTTAGGTGTTTTACCTACCTTATAACCTTCAGCTTCAGCTCGTTCATTCCATTTGTGGGCGTCATGCCAAAATGTTGATATAGGTTTGCCCATTTTTTGACGTATACCATACGCATACCATGTACATTGGCCTGCTGTGTATAAATTATTTTTCCCTGGATTTGAATTTGAGAATGAAGGTATTTTACCTTTATATTCTTTACCTACATCTCCCTTATCTTTTTTACAACTATCATCACTTTTACTAGCTTTGCCGTCTATACCCTTCATGATTTTTTTAATTGTCGGCTTCCAGTTTGAATTTAAATCTGTAGGGTCATTACTTGCGCCTATAGGTGCATATTTCGGTTGAATTTTATCAACTGTTTTTAAGCCCTTGCTAAAATATAGGTCATATAAGTTTTTAGCGGCGGCGTCTATACCTTCTTCAATACTATCAAACTTAAATAAGTCGCCTGATCCCATCATACCCGCAACATTATTATGAGTTTTAACTGCTTCTGATTTACCATAGCCCGTTTCATGCGCCACTATAGCCATAAATATTTTAGGATCTATTTTGTGTTTTTTAGCACTTTTAACTATATAATCAGCTTTACCTTCTAATCCTCCGCCTTTAGCATTTTCATTAAAAGATTTGATACCTTTATCACTTACAGAACCACCACTTACAGCGCAACCGTCACTACTGCCACCCGTTTGAGTTTCGTCTAATTCATCATCAAATGGCGCTAGCAACATCATAGACATTAAAGATACAGCAATAAATATTATGCCTAGTAAAGCCAATGCACCATATATATATAACTTTATTTTTTTCTTCTTTAATTCTAATGCTAGGTTAGTAAGCTTTTTTAAATTACCACCGTCATTTTTTTGATTAATTTTCTTCATCTACGTCACTCATTTCATAAGAAGCAACATGATAAAATTCTGCGCCATCATAAATTATGTGATATTCATATCTATAATTCGTTGTACCTTCAGGGATAATTTGGCTTTCTATATCTTCATTAAAATCTATTGTTGCCGTATATTGTATAGTATCTAATTCATCTAATAATTCAGGATCAGCTTCTATTTCATCTAAGATGTCCGTTTCTTCTTCATCAGTAAACAATTTAATAATAGTTACTTCTTCTATGTTTTCTTCTAGGTCTTCAGCTTCATTTTTTGATAACTTCCCTAGCATGGTTTTACCTATTTTACTGCCCCATAATTCAGGTTGTCCTATCCACTTATAACCTTCTACAACAAACACAAATACTATGAGTAAAGATAATACCGCTCTAAGCGGAGAAGGTGGCAATAACAGCACAATGCCAAACGCCAATACACAAATCGCAACAAACAATATACGCTTTTTGTAAGGCGCTAAATAGTTAAGTATATCTTGTATAATATCTTTCATTATTTAACACCTCACTTTTTATTTCTCTTTATAGCGTCTATTCTATTTTCTGTTTCACGACTTGCTGATTTTTCTTGGGTGTCTTGTACTGGTTTTGGTTTTTTTCTGATGACTGGTTTATTTTGTGGTTTATTTGTCTGTATTTGTTCATTAACTCTTGAACTATCGTTGCCACCTTCATTTTTGTTTAATCTATCTTTAGAACTGCTATCGTTCCTAGATTGTTTAGTGTTTGAACCTTCTGTTTTTTTATCTGGTACTGCCTGCGGTTTTTTCTTAATTGTTCCGCCATCTTTTCTATTAACTGATGGTTTACTTCCTGAACCTTCATCAACGGTATCATTTCCACTTCGTGATTTAGGTTTAGTATTGTAATTATTATTTGGATCTTGATTGCCTGGACTATCATTGCGGTTTTGTTTATGTTTAGGTTTTTTCTTGATTTTTTGATTTTCTTTTTTCTTAATATTGCTATTAGGTTTCTTACTCTGTTCTTGCTCGCTGGCTTTAGGTTTCTTGCTTATAGTGCCACCATCTTTTTTATTCACACCATTTGAAGTAGTGTTATGGTCGTTAGCTTTCTTCTTAGATATATGTTCAGTTGGTTTTTTCCTAACGTTCGTATCATTACCACCATATACTGGTTGATTACCTTGACCGTTATTTTGTTTATTTTCTTCGCGCTTTTTACGGGCGCGCGCTCGTTGTTCACTGATGTTTTGTTGTTTAATAGAACTCATTACTTTTTGATAATCATTTTTTATCAATTTACCTTGCATAAACAACATGCCTAAACAAATTAAACTTAATGATATGGCTGTTACAATGTAATTCCAATTTTTTTCTTCTGAAATTTGATAAGTTACATTAATTAATGTAAACATAAGCACCAGTAAGAATACATACACGATAGACATTAGTAAGTGGCCACCTGTACGCTTGGCTGTACCTTTTAAATAGCCAACAAATGACGGTATAATTGCAATGATTAAAACACCAACCATAACAACCGCGCCTACTACAAAGCCCAATTCATAAAATTGTTTAGCAACCGCGAATAATATCGCGCTTATACCAATAATGAATGATGGTATAAAAACAAATACTGCAACAACTATACGACTTGTTGTGTAATTATTACTTACAGACATATTCTTTTTATGTTTTTTTACTAAATTATTTCTATCATCACTTTTAGGCTTATGATTTAGTATTTTATTAATCAAAGCTTTACCATCTTCAACTTTGTTGTCTTCTCCTGCTTTACCTCCGCCAATTTCATTTACATTAGTTGTACCAAATTGCAATTGTAGCCACGGTTTCACAATTAATATTTCATGTAATGTATTTTTCATTGTGGCCAAACCTTCTTTATTTGATACATCATTTTCGGAAGCTTCAGCTTGATTTGATTGATTTTCTCCAGTCACACTTGTACTTGTATTCAATATAGTGTTACTCACATATTGGCTAAAACCTGAAGTACCTTGTATGATTGGCTTCGCATTTGAAACGTAAATACTGAAAAGGGCTGTAAATACAATTGCTAAAAATACACCAGTTGTTCCTTTTCTTAATTCTCCCTTACTAATCGTTGCAATCAACCATATAACTACACCAATAAAAGCCCATGTTATAAATTTGCCTAATCCTGATGATCCGCCTATAGCTGAAATTACATCTGCTAACTCGCTAACTATAGATCCTAATATAGTAAATTCAAAAGCTTCACTTACCAGGAATATAAATACTGAAGCAAATATTTTATATGTTGACCATATACCATTTAATATTTCGTACTTTGAATTTTCAGTGAAGTTGTAAGCTTTTTCACTTAGTCCGATAACGTCATACCAGGGTTTATCGTCTTTTTCTTCTAATACATAATCCATTGAATAGTTGTCTAAATCATGTTCTTTGTAACCGACAATATTTGATTTAACTTCAGGCAAATCATCATCTTGGTTACTTGGAAACATGCCTGAAATTGGATCTTTTTCTTTCGAAAAGGCTTCATTAACTCCTACTAAGCAAACACTTAATACCATTAGACTAGCAAGGAACCACAAAAAGCCTTTTGTTTTATCCTTCATTTATAGTTCCTCCCTACTCTAATTTTTCTAAGTCTTTCTTAGGAATACCTTTATTTTCTATCAATTTACTATCTTCAGAAATTTTACTCATTAACTTTTCAGATAATCCATGCTTTCTTTCGTTTATATCCATTATTGCCTTACCTTCATTATCTCCATTCACTCTTTTAAACTGGCCACTTCCCATGACAAGCAAGTTGAACTTTTGATATTTACCATCTAATAATGGTTCCCCTGGATCTATTAAAGGGTTTTCTACATTAGGTTTGAATATAATTGTAAATACTTTTTGCTTTTCTTTGTAAGGTGTTTCATATATTGCATATTTTAGTTCTTTATCTTTAGCATTTTCTAAATCTTCTTCATCAATCATGCTATAAAGTTCTTCATAGTATTGCTTCATTTCTTCTTTGTCATCAGATACATCATTTTCATCTTTTGAAATACCGTACATATCTTGAATTTTGGAATACTGGCCATTAGCCATATATTTAGTAAATTTAATAGCTTCTTCAGTATAGTCATCTTTTTTAGGCTTTGAACTATCTTTACTACTACAAGCCGATAAAACAATAATTGCTATTAGTAATAAGTATGTTAATTTTTTCATTATACTTGCACCTCTTGTTTTGTGTCTTCTCGTTTTTCAAGTTGATTACTTGTATCAAACGCGTCTACTAAATGCTCTTGTAATACTCTTACATCAAGAATACCGACGCGATCATTCAAGTCTTTATAAACACATACGCCTGTTTCAAGTTCAGGCATAATCGCTTGTAAGTCTGTACTATCATCAAATCTAAAGAATTGCTGAAGCTTATTAATTTCATCTGTATTACTTTCTAAATATGCAAATAGCTGTCCGATTTGTGACTGCATGTCTTCAGGTATATCACTAAGTCTTTGTGTCATGATATGAATTGAAGCCCCTTTAGAACGGCCTTCACGGAATAAACTTTGAAAGGCTGAACGGCCTTGTGAGTTTTTGAAGTATTTCCAGGCTTCATCAAGTCCGATAACTGTTAGATCATTAGGGAACATGTTAATAAACTGTCTTTGATAAGCTGTTAAAGCATATAAAATACTATCACTTACAATATTTGCTTTTGAATAGTCTTTAGGGTCTATATCAGCGTCTGCAAGTTCTAAATTTTCTACTTGCAACACGTTTAATTGACTATTAATATCTAAAACTTCTGTATCATCAATTCTTTCTCCAAATATTAGCGTACTTAATGAGTGTGTAGTATATACATTAATTCTATTTACAAGACGCTTACAAAGTTCTTTTTCATCTTCAGTTAATGTAATATCTTTTTTCTCGCCTATACTCATAGATGTAAGTTCTTCTGTAACCTGATTAATTTTAGGTTCATCTCTATTCGCTACATATTCTAATGCCCTGTTAATCATTGTTGCTTGATCTATAGTTGCTTCATTTCTAATAGAAATTGATAGTAAATTATGAAGTATCTGTTCTGATACACCTACAGCGTCTGATACGTCTGTAAAGATATAGAACGGATCAAGTTTACCTGCGTCTTTAGGTTTAGCTGACAAAGTAATGAAGTTTAATTGTGTACCTAATTCATCTAATTTCTTATGCCATTCACACTTATTCATTCGCTCTTGTTTAGGGTCTACTATTAAAACTTTTGCGCCCCATATTGCATATTCATAGAATAAAAGGTTTGCACCGAATGATTTTCCACCGCCTGTTTTTCCTGTATGACAAATGGCCAATGATTGGTTTTTAGCTTGTCCTGTAGACGCAAAACCTGGCATATGAAATACTGGCGTACCGTAATTTGTAGCAATTTGACCTACGTAAAAACCGTAAGGATCGCCTAACTCGTGACGGTTTCCAAAAAATGAACTTGTCATCATGTTTATATCGCAATCTTTCACAAACTCTTTTACATATCTTCTACTTCCTGGCATACATTCAAGCAAACTTCTTAATTGTAAACCTCTTGTATTCTGAACAATGTACTGATGATTTGACATTGTTTCTTTAAGTTCATCTAATTTACGATTTAATGCCTTTTGAGTTTCGGCTGTAACTACGAATATAGCTGACATTAAGAAACTGGCTTCTCTATTTTTTTCAATATTTGCGATTAAATCATCAGCTATGTCTATGCCGTCATAAACGTTTGAACTTGCACTATCTCCGTAATCTGCCAAATGTTCTACTTGGTCTTCTAAGTTAGCTTTTTTAGATCTAAGTTTCATTAATCTTCTATCTGAACTTTGATAAGTTAATTTTAATGAAACACCTACGCCAAATTGTAAGTTTCTAAGTATTTCAAGCCAACGTGTATCAGGGAAGTGAGTTTCAACTGGTACTTTTGCTAGTTGTAAAAATGAAATATAAGTATCTCTTTCTTTGCCTAACGCGTCATTTTGGTGTAATACAAGATGTTTTCTACTGCTAGGGTTTGAATATGATACTGTTGATAAATCTTCTACATGGCCACGATCTCTAATTTTAGCGATTAATCTATCGCCATTGTAAACGGGTGTTAAACGTTCAAACCAATTATCATTTAAAAACGGCTCTCTTACATTTAAATTATTAGGCCATGTTATAAGCTTTGCCATTTCTATGGGTTCAATTTCTCTAAATGTAAACGGTAAGTTATTTAGCGTATTACTTAAATGATCCATTTTATTATATGCTGTTTTAACTTTATTAGTTGTTAATAATACGTCTTTACCAGTAATAGCTTTAGTAATAAGGTTAATTAACTTTTCTTTTGTTTCTGTGTATATCTCGCCCCACGTAACATCTTCATTAGTAAAGTTGACCATTGTACTCTTTCCTAATTCAAAGCCCATATAATAACGAACTTTGTTTTCTGATGAACCTAATTCATTTGAATTTTTTAAATGGTCAAAAATAGCGTCTTCATGTTGTTCTAATACTGGTATCAAACGCCCTCTACTGTATGAAATATATTGATTTTTAATTTCATCTAAGTCTTGACGTTCTGGGATAATTAAACAATGAACTTCTTTTTTTACCTCTTTAAATACACGTTTCAACTGTCTAAATTTAATTAATAATTCGTTCTCTGTATCAAAGTTACTGTGAAACCCTTCAAACTCAAACCATGCTTGCATACGTCCATCTTTTGTAAAGATGATATTTTCTACAACTGCTTCTATATCAAAATCTAGTCTTTTAGGCATAGGTTATTTGTCCTCCTTATTTATGCGAAAGTCTGAAAACGTACGCGCTACAACTTTCTTTCTCAACTTATATGATTTTCTATTATCTAATTCTTCACGCCCTACATAATCAGACGTTTCATTAAATTTTGTAGCCATATATACTTTTGCATATTTCACAACATTCATATTTTCGATACTTTTTTGACCTATGAAAAAACCAAATACAGCGGGGAAACCTATATGAATGAAAAAGACAATAGTGTATCTACCATATTTCGGTAAAAAATCTAATAATCCATTTGTTATAGGTAAGAAAAATAAACCAGGTAAAATAATCGTGAAAATAACGATTATTTGACTAACTGTCAAAGAAAAAGGCAGTGAAAAGCCTTGCTCTCCACCGCCTAAACCACGTATTAAGTTTGGTATTTCATCTAATTGTGATGAACAGTAACCAATGATTTTTTTCATGTTACTCATACTATGCACTCCTTATTAGAAGCCAAAGAATTGCGCTATACTTTCGCCTAAGTTTTGTAAATTTTGCGGATCTCTAACAACTAACGCACCGAGAACACCTAAGATAATCAATGCACCTAATGCCATTCTGAATTTCTTAGATAATGCTAAAACTACAATGATAATTGCAGCGACTGCCCAATAAACAATATTTAAAACTAATGTGAAGTTCCTTTCCCCTTCACGTGCATTATTAACTAAATCTCCACCTGCTTCGCCTAATACGAAAGAACTAAAGTCTATTGATGCAATTGACGTCATTAAATCTAACATTTTAAACACTCCTATTATTTTTTAATATATTGAGGTTCACTTACTTTAATTACATTATACTTATTGTCATCAAGCTTTTTAAGCTTAATTTCAAATTTGTTTCGACTTGTTAAGCCACTATCTTTTTCTTCCATTTGAACCGTTATAATCGCTTTAAGTTCATCTTGTTTATTTTCTTGATACACTTTCACTTCTTCAACGTTTTTAATTTCAACATTGTTATTCAATAATTGTGTATCAGATTTATTATAGAAATATGTTTGTGCTGTATCTCTATCATCTGAAGCATAAACTTTCATAAAGCTTGTAATGTAATCTTTAACATCAGGATAATTTGTTGTGACATCTCTACCATTATCAGTATCTAGCGTCATTTGAACATCAGCATTTGATTTTTGTTCATATGGTAAAGGTAAAGTGACTAACTTATAACCTTTATCGTCGCCATATACTTTAATGTATCTGTTGAATTTAACATCTTCATGTTTATCGTCTTGTACTGTTTTTGTTTCTTCTTTATCCTTCTTGCCTTTTTTACCTTTAACTTTCTGCTTAACAGTTTTTTCTTTAACCGTCTTTTTATCTAATGTAACAGTAAAATATATTTTGGCTTGGTTCTTATCTGCACTTTCAACATCATTAATTTTAACGTCTTTAACTGAAATACTGCCATCTATATTTTCAGGATTAAAGCTATTATCATCTAATGTTGAACTGTCTACGTAATCACTTAAACTTTCTAACCATTTATCACGATCTTGCCCTTTATCATAACTATAATATTTTTGTATGAAATCTTTCGCGTATTCCTGGGCGCCTACTTGTGTTGATGGATTGCCTTTATTAGTAGTATCAATTTGTGAAGCTAATTTTTGATATTGCTCTTGTGCGTCACTTGCTTTTCTATTAGCATTACCTGCATTTATCCAACTAACAACTACTAAAAACAAAGCTATGATTATGACCGTTTTAACAACGTTATAACCTTTAGGACGTTTCAATTTAGCTTTACTTAAAATTTTGTCGTCCTTACCTCTATTTTTTAACGCCTTTTTTAACTTATTACGCTTAAACAAACGATCTGCTGACTTCTTCTTTTTTCTATAATCTTCTGTCGTTTCTTCATTTTGTGCGGGCTTTGATTTTTGTTTTTTAACCTTTTTATCGGACTGCTTGCCCCACTTTCTCATAAGCTAACTCCTTTCTAAATGATGTTAAAGTGTTCTAAATTCATCAAAGTCTACACCTGGTTTGAAATAATTATATATTGCACCGTAAGGGTTAGTCATTATGTCATCAAGCTTTGCAATCATCACATCAAAACTGTTCTGACCTTTGAATGCGTCTTCAAAATCTACCGTTTTAAAATCACGTTTCAATTTACGATAATTTTCATCTTCATTACTCACAAATAACAAACGCCATTCATCTACAAATTCTTCAAAACCTGCATGAATATGAAATCTTTTCATAGTGTTATTTGACTGATTAAAAAAGTCTTTATATCTCACTAATTTATCGTAAGTAAATTTTCTAGCTTTTTTAGACCTTTCAACTTCTAACATAATGCCTATAACGTAACCATCTTGTCTTTCTAATAAAATTGCACCATCAGGACGAATAACATCTTCACGGCCGTCATTATATTGAAAAGTAGTTCTTTGCTCGTTTGCATATTCTAGTAAGTCAACGGCGGGTATTTTATGTCGTTCATATGATAATACAACATCATTAACGGCTAACTGGTGCATATACCACATTGGAAGCTTTTTCTCATATACTGATTTGAAATGCGTATAACCTTGCATACTTTCTAAAAACATACTACCTGTTTTAGTTAAACAATATATTGAGTTTGGGCGCTTAGCTTGTAATGTTGCTTGCGCTTTAAATTTAGTAATATAGCCGTCTTCTTCTAATTTGGTTAATCTATTCCAAACCGATTTTTCTGATTTCATTGAACCATCATCATTTAAATATATTGCGGTGCGTATTTGCTCGATAGTCAAATATATATGAGCTTCTAAGAAGCTAAATAATTTGAAGTCTTTTTCATTTAATGTTGTATATGACATGACTTTCTCCTCCAATTTTTTGAGGAGAGAACGTTCCATTTTGTTAATTTTAATCAGTCCCCCTTATCTGTGAAGCCACTTAAAAAGGAACCTACATTTTTTGATTGCTCTGTTTCCTGTGAAACTTGACTGTCTTCATTCGGTTTAGTTCGTTCCTCTTGATTGACTTCGTCTTTTGATGTTTTCAAGACGACTTTAGATTTATTTAATTTAACTTTTTTTGTTTTAGGTTTAATTTCTTGTTTTTGTTCTTTTGGCTTACGTTTAATCTCTTCTGGAACAATCGGTTTACGTTTAATAACATCAGCTTTAAATTCTTCTTGTTGCTTACCTTGATAAGTGTATTCTTCATCTTCAAAAAATGCTCTTACCATTTTAGGTATTTCTTTATAATACATACCGTTGTTAGCGCTTAACTCTACAGCCTTTTTCATAGTCCATTCGTCTGCTATTTTAGGTTCATACTGATCTTTATAATCAGCAACTTTCCCATCTTCCATAACACGGTCGATAGGTTTCACTTTAACTTGCGTTTTAACATTAACTGTTTCGCCTTCAATAACATCTTGTGTTCTCAATGCACAAACATTGTCAGGCAACTGTTTAAAATAACTTTCAGTGTAATGTTGTTCTTTTTTGTCGCTACTTTTGAAGATTTTAGTTGCTAATGCTGAACCACTTTCCCCCTGTCTACAAACAAAGAAATTAGATTGATTATTAACTAATGCTGATCTTAATTCTGAATTTAAATCATCTAAATTTTGTGTAGCAATTCCTAATGAATGGCCGAATTTTCTTTGTTCACTGATGATTTTAGGGAAGATAGAAGCTTGTACTTTATGCGCTTCATCAACAACCGTTAAATGAAGTAAAGAAGTGTCGGCGGGTCTTTGATCTGCAACACGATAATACATATAAGCAATGTATGAACAAAATATTTTAATTTCCTGTTCACTCATTCCTACAAGGTCATAAAATACTATATGCCCTTCGTCCATCCACTTGCGTATTGGTAGATTAAACTCTTTCTGACAAAACAGATTTCTTAATGTACTGTTCGATTTAAATACATCTAATCTATTCAAAACAGCTTGACCTGACGGACTTTCAATTAAATCAGAAGCTTCATTATCAAAGAAATTAACCACTTCATACATTTCTGTATATGGTCTAATACGGTCAATGATACGTTTTCTAAAAATATCATCATTTTTGTATAACATTCTTATAACGGACATAATCGTATGAGTTTCTTTTGGATCATGAATTAACGCTTTAATTGTGTATCGCAATAGTCTTTCAGCTTGGGTTGCTGTATCAAAGTTTTCGCTGATAATTCTGAAAACATTATCTATCATTTCTTCAGAATTTTCGCCATGTAATTTAGCCAACAAATTACATGCTAACGGGTATTCACTATCTTTAACTTTGATGAAATGTACTTTATCCCAATCTACCTCGTTACCTTCAAAAGTTTCAAAAACACGCAATCTATTAAGTAATAACTTTATTGCGCTTCCTGAAGGGTCTACTAATGAATAACCTGGCGTCGCTTCTAAACTTTCAACAAAACTTTTATTGAAGTTATTCAAAATACAATTTAAAAGGTTCGTCTTACCTGAACCCGTTGCGCCTGTAACACAAAATTGTTTTCTTAATATTTCAGGTAAAATAAATACTTCCCTATCTTTAATTATAGGGTGGTCTAAAGTTCCCAATTTAAGACCCGTTGCTAAAGTGTCTTCACTTAAAGGCGTATTACCTAATTCAATATACGGTGTATATGGCTTAATTTTATCAATCAAGCTATTATCTCGATTAATAACTGGCATATGCACAAAATTAGCTAATTCCCTTGAAGTTAAAACACTTTTACCACGTTTCCATAAATTGTACCAATCCACTACCTTAAACATTGAAGGCCTATATACAAGTTCATTTACAGACTTACATTCATTAAGAATTGTATACATATCTTTTAATAAATACTGACCGTCATGTGAGTTAGTCGCCATACTTATCGTTGTATCAAAAGCAACATCACTATACGTAAAACGTTTGTTGGTTTCTTTCCAAATCTCCTTTTCGTAATTATCCCGATCCTTAAATTTTTGCTCTCTAATATCTTCATCAGTCTTTTTTATAGCTTTTCTTAACTTAAAACCGTAATTTCTTCTAAACCTAAATTGTAACCATGTATCAGGTTCCATAATGCTAACTATCTTAGTTAAATTGTCATGTTGAAAGTTTTCTATAGGATAACCCTGTTTTAAAGAATTATGTTTTAACTTAGCATAACCAAAATATGATCTTTTAGTAGGAAAATCTAAATGGCTTTCATCTGCTTCATGAAATTCTATGTTTGGATAAACATTACTAAAATGTTTTCTAACTGAAACCATTAACTCTTTATCCCCTGCTAAATAAAAACCTAATTTACTATCCTTACTTTTTCCTCGTCTATTTTCTCTATAGATTAAAAAAGTAAACCACGGATCCCCATAAAAAAATCTTTCAAAAATATTTCTTCTTGTTGAATGAATATTTTTTAATAATTTAAAAATTTTATCAGATTTAGGGAAATCTCCTTCATAAGTTAATATTCTATAATATTTCATATTTTTCTGTATTTTAATTATTTTCATAATAAATCTTAATATTATAGAAAATATTATGAATACAATTGCAAGCATTGCACCAGCGATCAATGACGCTCGCGCTGTGAAATATATGAGTAGTGAGAGGATAAGGATATAGGATATGAATAAGGAGAGTTGTCTAAGAAGTTTAGACGTCATATGTGGATACCTCCCGTTTGTATTTGGTTGTCAAGGTACAGTGGATATGTCGCCCCCGCATTTAACAAATAAAAAACAAAGTCTTCTCCAGTTACGATTAACTAAGATGATAATATTATTCTATGAATAATGTAATCTTATTTAATCTAACAGGAGATAGTCACGAAAAATACGGTGGTTTTATATCCTTAATTACATTTTACCTTAAAACGACCGTAAAAACAACATTTAATATGTATGTTATGGTATGGGTTATATAATTCATTATGGTATGGTTTATGTTATGAATTAAATTAAGGTATAATCTAATAATATTAACTATGAAACATAATATAATCTATTATCTGTTCACACCATAATTAAATGAAATATACACCCATAATATATAATTGTTATTGGGGAGAGATCTCCATTTTGTTAAAAGTATTTTAGGTAATTTTTAATTTTTTTGGCGCCTGCTAATTTTAATTAGTAGGCGTTTTTCTATTATTCTACATAACTACTTAACTACTCACTTATATATATTATTTAGTAGAATATACTACTTATGTCTTTTTCTATTATTCTACATAACTACTTAACTACCCACTTATATATATTATTTACAGCAACGCACAAGCACCCAGATATATGTAATGGCACATTGGACAATTAAAATTTAACTAATAAACCGTTCATATAAAATTCCATTACCTTCTATATACTTAGTATGCCGATCTATATAAGTGAGTGTATTTTCTATTTCATTCATCAAACCATTATTTTGTACCATTAAACTGTTTGTATTTTTTTCACTGCTTACAAGGTATCTTATAGCCGTTATATAGCTTTCTTTTTTGTTTTTAATACTTTTAACCATCTCAAATAAACTTTCAATATACACGCTTTTTAAAGCAATGAAAGTTTCTGAATATCTACCATTTTTAATTGTATATTTGATAATAGTTCCTTTGTTTATATGCTTTTCAAAAATTGCATATAAAGATGATCTAGCCATGCCTAACTTTTTAGCAATAGCACTCATTGAGCCTTTAACAAACACTTTCTGCTTGTTTGTATGTTCATTTAAATATCTTTCTAAATCGTCTTTACGTTCGTCAAAATGGCTTCTAACACGATCTTTACGCTCTTTTTTATGTTTCCAAAAGCCATTGATACTTACACCACTATTGCTATATGCAATTTGTCCATCACTAAAAGCTTCTAAAAGGTTTTCTACATGTTCACGCATTGCGCCACCATAACGACCGCTATAAGCACTTTTAATTACTCTTTCAACTTCCTTATGTGATAAAGGCTTATTTAAGCGCTTATTAAAAGTATAGATATTACTTTCTGCTTCTTTTATATCTATATTTTTAGAATAATAATATAACGCTACTGAAAACATTGCGTTATTTCTACCAACGCCATATCCAAATGAAGTAACATCTGCTTCTTTTAACAAATAATCAACCCATTCAGGCGTTAATTCTTGGCCATTGGCTATACTCTTATAAAATACGTTCTGATTTAAATTGTTCTTTTCTGAATACTCTTTACTCCAGCGCACCATATAAGATTTTGAACAGTATTGATTTGTAAATAGCTGTACATTATCTTTTGTAGGCAATCTGAAATAGCCAGTAGATACACATTGATTATCGACTGGTAAATATTTAGAAATTGCATGTGCTAAGCTACTATGTACTTTTTCAGCTACTTTTATAGCTTTCTTTTCTATACCTTTAGCATAGAACGGTGTATCTAATACAAAATACAAATGCCAACCTCTAGGCGTCTTTACATATAAATTAGGCATTTCAGCACCTTCATTGATGTGCGCTGAAGCTAAGCTTTGAACTAATTCATTGTATTCAATATCTTTATCAACATCTAAAACAAATGTATTGATTTGTTTTACATTGTCTTTTGTTCTGTTTAATACTTTATACGTATTAACATCTGCTATATTAGCTTTTTCTTTGCTTAGATAATTATAAGGGTTGGGCGTCCAATGGCTAAATTTATGACCATATTGAACTAAAGCTTCTTCTGAAGCAATAATTAAACCTAAACCGTCTATTAATGTAGCTTTATTAGGTGTGACAGCAATACGTGCTGATCTCCAATTTTGGGCTTGTGTAGCCTTAAAATTAGCTTTTTCTAAATCTGTAGCTTTAGAATTTTTAAATTTATACTTTTCTATACTTCCATGTAATATAAAATCATAAATTTTATTAATATTTAGCATTGCCTGCACCTCCTAAACAAAAAGACTGGTAACACTTGTAAGCGTTACCAGTCCTTGTTTAGGCGTCCATATACTTTTAAAGTAGTCGAGTAGCGAAGTAGAAAAGTAGAAAAGTAGCGTCTTTTTCTTTACTTTCTTCTCTCATGCCCCTATAATTTAGGTATAAAATATAATAAAAATTACCTAAATTACAAGGTATGGAAGAAGACCCGAAAACCGTTTGTATACGTTAGGTTAGTAACGTTTCAAGCGCTAGAAGTTAAAAGTGTTGGTCGCACTTTAACTTTGCACGTGGTCTTTTTTCATATCTTTTTTGATTAATTTTAGTATAAACTTCTATATTGACGATTGCAAACATTTTTAATATATTTGCAAATATCCCCAAATTAATATTCATTATTAGTTATATCTTCGTTTTGAACTATAAAATCATATAAAGTCATATCATAATAAGTTAATAACTTACATATAGTTCTAAGCGGTACTGTTTCAATTTTCTTACCTTCAATTTTACTTAAAGTTGCATAATTAATACCTATATTTTTTGCTACTTCTTTCTGTTGTAATTTTCGTTCTTTTCTCAAATCTTTCAATTTCCCGCATAACGCCAGTATTAAGTCTTCATTCATTAACTATTAGCCCCCTTACTTACTATTTTCAAAATCCCTTTTTATTCGATAAACTGTTGATCTACTTACTCCCGTTTTATTTGCGATTTCATTACCTGATAACTCTGTATTATTGTATAGATACATGACATAATTTTTTACATCTTCAGTAACGCCTGGGCGCCCGCCTTTTCTACCTCTAGCTTTCGCTTCGTTTAAACCTTCAAGGGTTCTTTCCCTATTTAAATCTGTTTCCAGTTCTGCAAAGCCACTCATTACGGTAAATATCATTTTTCCTAGTGAACTATTCATATTAAAGTTTCCATCTAATATTTTTAATTCTATATTATGTTCTTGTAGCCAACTTGCTAAATTTATTAATTGTTTAGTTGTGCGTCCTAATCTATCAATTTTAGTCACAACTAATACATCATCTTCCCTTAAATATTTTAAGCACTCATCTAATTTACTTCTATTTGTTTTCTTGCCACTCACTTTTTCAGAAAATATTTTAATACAACCTTCAGCTTTTAATAAGTTAATTTGTGTTTCTAAACTTTGACTGATCGTTGAAACTCTTGCATAGCCTATTTTAGCCAAAATATCGCCTACTTCCTTTATAAATAGCTTTAATATGAACGATTGTGTGCGCGTTTACGTATAATGGGCTTCAAAATATTTTTTCGCGGCGTCTGAGGGCTTCTCTCAGCTTGGTCAAAAACCCCTTTTGCTTTTAGTTTTGACACTTTGATTTTAACACATGTTTTGACCAGGTACGAATATAGTTAAAGGCTTATAGAATTTATTCAATTCTACAAGCCTTTAGCCCTTATAAATAGCACTTATTCAAGCGTATTTTTTATTAACTTATTTTATTTATTGAAATGTATCATTTTCTAATATCATACCCTGGTCAAAACCGATCGTTTTTGACTAGCTTATAATTTGTTTTTTAAAACAAACTATATGTACTTTGAAATATCAAATTATATGACACTATAATTTTTTAAAAAAATTAGAAGTTGTCCTATCTTAGTATCACAGTATTACTTTACACTATATATAAGGAGGTGTGTAAGATGAATAACAAACAAATTTCTCAAGCAGTTACACAAAATTTATTAAATAAAGAAGCGTATTTATCTATCGTTGTATTTTGGTTATTACTAACTTTAAGAAACATTGCCCTTCACAATCATCATTTTCAATTTGATGTAAATATTTTCTTTGAAATCTGTATATTTCTATTTCCTACAGCTTTCATTTCATCAAATAAGATCTACAAAAATGTAAATGTCAAAGAAGTTTTTAACAAACGTATAACCATTTTTTTATTCATTATTTGTACAATATTTACGGTTTTGGGTTGTGCCGTTATCGCCGTGTGTAATTATTTTATGACGGGATCGGGTGCTTTAATTTTGATAATCTTAATGCTAATTTGTCATTTAGCACTAATCGTAATAATATCTGCAATTTTCAATTTTTGGGTCACACTTCAACTCAAAGTTCTATCCAGTGACAAATTTTAATATTTATATATAAAAAAACACCATCTGTAATTAAACAGATGGCATTTTTTATATATCTTCATAACTTTGTATTTTATAACTTTCATCTGATTTATTATACTTCAGTACATATTTAGATTTTATGCTATCTTTATTCTGATTTTCCTTTTTCAAAATGACATTAACTTTTCCATCTTGATAATTAACGCTTTCAAATTCAGGTCGTCTGTATTGGTTTTTCTTCTTGCTTTCAACCATTGACCGCATATATTGTGATAAATCACTGTTACTTTCAATATATTTATCTATAAACTTATAATCACTTTCTTTATAGGCTTTATTCAAATCTTTAGTATAGTCTTCCATAAACGATTTCGCGCCTAGTTCAATATCTTTGATACTCTTTAAATAGTCATTAATAGTATCTTCATTAAATTTCAAACTTATATTTTGAGGTTCTGCCCCCTGATCGTCCTTTATAGTTACTGTATTAGTTTTAAATGCTTTATCGCTTATTTTACCTTTAGCATAAACTTTTAAAGGTTTATTTACTGGATATGCACCGTACACTTTATTTTTTTCATACTCAATCGGCTTATCATTGATATAAAGCTTAATATCGTCATCTACTTTTTCATTGTTAATTAAATTTACTTTAAAATTTGCTTCTTTAAAACTAGCATGTGCAATGATTTTTTTATCACTATTTAGATTATCTGTATCAAATCGAATATTGCCCTTAACCTTGCCTTTAATCAATGAATTATCATCATCATAAATTTTTTGGGCTTCTATATCATATTTACCTACAAAAAACTTACCAATATTTGTTGTTTTATTTTTAGGCGCTGTAATAATTTGCTTTTTATCTTCAACATTATTAAATTCATATTTAGCATTTGAATATGAATTATTTTCTATATATACATCATGAAATATAGGCTTAAAAGCCAATCTATCAATAAATATAAACTTGTTCCCATTCATAGTTATTTCTATCAGCTTTCGTTCCTGCTTGTCTGTTATATAGCCAAAATCAACCGTGTTACTTTCACTATTTTTAATATTGTTTTTAATGTTGTTCATTTCTTTTTTGAATTTGTTACGGTTGTCTTTCTTGGCCATGTAATCTACAAATTGTTTAGCTTCTGCATGAGTAACTTTAACATCTTTAGAAGTTAATGTTTTAGATACTGCTTTATAGTCTTTAGATTGAACAGCTTCTTCAAAATCATCTAGTTGCGCTTTTGCATTATTCGATAAAACAAAATATACAATTGCCCCTATAATGCACAGTAATAATAAAATACTCACAATTACAGATATTATTTTCAGCTTGCTTTGCTTGTTTTCAGCCTTTTCTGATCGTTTAAACTCCTGGTTTTCATTTTCCATATTTTCAGCCCTTTAGCATTATTTAAACAATAAACAATACTTCAGATAATTTTCACTATCTTTTTGATTTTCAATTACTTTTACTTGTTCCATATCATACTTAATAGCCTTCATAGTTTCTTCAAAAAAGTCTTTTTCATTTTTCTCTAGCCTATCATTATTTATGCTATAAATACCGTCTTCTTTTATTGCTATTTCGTTCAAATCAAGCTCATAATTATTTTCTAAATAATTATCAATATGGCTTTTAGCCATTTCAATACTTCTAAAATATATATCCAAATGCTTATTAACTGCATTTGTTTCTATAGGTTTGAAAATTGTGGTTGCATCATTTTTTTCTGAAAATTTTTCTTTCGTTATTTTATTAAAGCTTACTAACTCCTTAACGTTTGCAATCAATTTACTTCTACGCTCTTTAACCAAACTGAAAGCCCTTCTATAGTTATTAATATATCTAAATCTTTCACTTAAATTTCCTAACATTCTAACTAAATTTTCATCTTCAGTAAGTGTTTTATTAGCATACATAACTGATCTTTTAGCTGAACCATGTTCACTAATTGGCTTTCTAGTGCTAACTATATATAAACTATGACCCTGCTTTATTTTACTTTGAAAATTTTCAAGTGCGTTTTTATATTGTTCATAATCAGTTAGTATTGCTTTTACTAATTCATTTTTAATATCTTCATATGTTTTTGTATTTATCATGTTTTTTATTCCCCTTTTGTTATATATATTTGCTAAAGTGATTTACTAAATAACTTTGATTGTAATACAACTTTGCTATTTCATTAATGTTAGGTTCATCTATATGTTTTAATATATAAACCAAATCGGCCATCTGACAATAAACAGCACTATCAAATTCAGTCAAAAACACTTTATTTTCTAATAGTTCATCTAATGAAACGTAATAACAGTGTATATAGGGTTGGTTATCTTTTTTCATCAAAGTAACTCTATTATTGCCATCTAATACTAATAATGATGTTGGTATATCGTATATTTCTTTAAATCTTGCTTCTGTTGATGTTACTAAATCAGGAATTAAAATTATTGGTTCATTTGGTGTTAAAGTATAAGGGTTTTCCCTTTCTGTATAGTTAATGTGTATTCCATCATTAAAAGTACCGTTTGGCGCTTTCAATGGTTTTCTATTAGTCTTTTTTATTAAATCTCTTGCCAAATCAACATTAAACCCTATGTCATAAATATACTTATTTCCTGCTGTATTACCTCTATATACTGAAAATGTCTGTAAAGTATCTTGTGGACTTTCTCCAAAATCTCCTATACTTCTATATATTTTGTCTAGTACGTCTATCCATTTATCATTAATTAGTTTAACGTACTCATGTTTATACAAATCAATATTCTGCAATTCTTTTTTTACATCAAAATTGCTAACATCAACTTCATACCATAATTTAGTATCATAATCTTTTTTCATTTAAAAACCCTTTCTATGCTAAAAAACTACTTCCAAAAACAGAACGTATGTTCTATAATTGAATTGAGGTGTTGCAAATGATCCCTGAAAAATATGCTAATGAAACAGATTATAGAAAAATACCCCGTGAGTATTTAAACCCTAATATCCCACAAGGTCGAGGAATGAAAAAATGGCTACAAAGGGGCCACTATCCCCGAACAATACGAAAGATTAGAACAGTACATTCAAGACCCAAATAAAATTGAAAAGCCGTTACTTAGTGAAGACCAAATAGAAAATATAAATGATACATTGGCTAGTAAAATGATTGATAATACTTTAGCCAAAATTCAATATTTTGCTAATGGCTATATAAAAAGTGTTCAAGGTATAATACACAAAGTCGATACATTAGATAGTGTTTTATATATTTATACTGATGATGTTTTAATGCCTGTAAAATTAACTGATATTTATAATATTGAATAAGGATTAACTAACAGCCTTATCGTTAGTTTCCTTCAATTATATCAATTTTATTATCGTAACGCTTTCCGTTGTAGTAAATCGGGCTATTGTCTATGACATTTATACCTCTTTCAAATATGTTGTTTGTACCCATTTTCAAATTAACTCCTTTGTCTTTATTTTCTAACTTTAATTTATTAAATTCTTGATAGTCTATTAAGCCGTGTTTATCTGCAATTCCTAATTGTTTTAAATCATTTAATGTTATATAACGTGTTTTTAAATACATCATATTTAACACTCCTTTTATAGTACGGGGCGGGCGCGAGGTCAGTTTGTATATTATGCGGTGTAGTTCGACGATTGGTTTTTATCGTCGGGCGGAACTGCATAATATACAAACTGGACGAGCGCCCGCCCCCGTTTTTTGGGGGGCTTGGCTCATACCAATTATTCTAATAAATCATTTATATTGAGTTCTGTTTCTAATAACTCTAGTTCTTCTAAACTTGTATAATTGTTATTACTTACTACTAAACTATCTAATACATCAATACTTAGCAATTCCCCTATAAGCTTTAATCTCTTGCCAACCATAATATCGTTGACTGATGGCGTCGGGTCTTATCAAGAGTAAATTAC
>NZ_JAESLN010000021.1:0-1242 GCF_017892645.1 Staphylococcus sp. GDY8P54P
ATTATTTCTTTGTTCGTCAAAAGTATTTCTCCTATCACAAGTAATAATATGGTTTGGCAATCGTCGTATTTGCTAGCCACTTCATTCGCTATCGCTCATTTCGTTCTGCAAATACCCTTGTTGGGGGTAAACCCCCAATCCCCCTTTTTTGCTAAAGCAAAAAGCTAGCCATAATGGCTAGCTAATTCATTTGTTATCTTTTATTCTATGTCTTCTAGATTTTATAAACGTATTTATAGCAAAAGTACCATTATCAGCTAACAAAGGGAACCAATCATCAAATCTATGCTCCATAGCATAAATCCATAGTTCTTCGTATTCTCTTATATCATTTTCAACTATAAAAGAAGTCATTTCTTTAAACATCTCATATCTGCTTGCAGACGTCGGTTTTAACATCTCTAGAATATCTGCTCCACCATGAGCAATCATATCTTCACGATCATACTGATATTTCTCAGGATTATCCATATGCAACATATATCTAACAAGACCTTTAGCAGAACCACACCTTTGTGGAACAGTTGCATTTATTCTTTCAGTCAATTCTAATATCTGATTATAACTTTTAACCCCATCATACATAACCAATATATGCTTATGAGCCTTTTTTATCTCTCCATTTGGATTAGTATCCTTATCATGTAATGGAGATTCAACCCATTGTATATGTTCATCATCTAATATATCTCTCCAACCTTCAGAAACACTTTCTGGGTAAATTACAAACGTCCAATTTCTAGTTCTTACATTACCTTGTGATGCTTTATTCACCATGATATAATTACCTCCGAATACAAGTTTATGCTGCCATAGCCACATGGCAGTATTTTTTTATCTATTTTTATGTTTTTTATCAAAATCTTGCAAAGCCAACGCAATTACCGCACTTTTTGAAACTCCTAAATATTTCGCCAATTCATCTAACTTTTCCGACATCTCATCTTTCAAAGTCACTTGCAATCTTTTACTCATAATTGTAACCACCTTTCAACTATTACAGTCAATAATACACAAAACAACATCATAATTCAATCGTTTATACACAAAAAGTGACCGTGAACAATGAACAACACTGGGGGGTCGTAGTACCCCAGTGTTGAAAACCTAAAGTCAAAACCCACCATATTATTACTTGTAATAGAATTTCCTTTTGACTTCACGATATCGAAAGTAATGATTTGGATTGGTTGTTAACTTGGATTAATCCAAGTTACAACTGCACCAATCGCCACTGAAGTG
>NZ_JAESLN010000022.1:0-1377 GCF_017892645.1 Staphylococcus sp. GDY8P54P
ATTTCTTTGTTCGTCAAAAGTTTTTCTCCTATCACAAGTAATTTTTTGGTTTGGCAAGCATCGTATTTGCTAGCCACTTCATTCGCTAACGCTCATTTCGTTCTGCAAATACACTTGTTGGGGGTAAACCCCCAATCCCCCTTTTTTGCTAACGCAAAAAGCTAGCCATAGTGGCTAGCTAATTCAAAATTAATTATCATGTTTATGTCTATTGGATCTAACTAAAACATTAATAGTAAATGTATTATCACAAGCAACTTTAAATAGGTTATAATCCATTTCTTCTAAAAGACTTAATAAATCTATATATTCTGTTACGTTTTCACTAATAATAATCTTCTTTATCCTTGAAATAGCTTCATACTTTTCTTCTCTAGTAAGAGCAATATAGTTAGAAATATCAAAGCCATTATAGATTTTTATATCTTTTTCATCATACTGATACTTTTCAGGATTATCCATATGCGTGAAATACCTATACGCTCCACGAACACTTTCAAGTTTAACTGGTTGTGGTGCATTTACCTTCTCAGCAATTTTTGATGCTGCATTTTGAGTAACAGGTCCATCCCAAATTAGTATGACATGCCAATGCTCTTTCTTAATTTCTCCATCAGGATTAACATCTTTATCATGCAAAGGAGATATTGCGAATTGTAAATAAGTTTCTTCAAGTAATTCTGTCCAATTTTCAGGGGCAGATTGTGGATATACAACCATTCCCCACGTTCTTGCTTTAATATATTTTGCCATGGTAAAATAACAGTGTTGAATAAAGATTTTAGAGAACTTAGCTATTTGGGAGCTAGGTTCTTTTTTTATTTTCCACTGTCTCTATCCCCCTTTTTACCTTTTTCAATATAGTAATTATTAATTAACATAGATATCGCTTGAGATTTACTCAATCCCATCTCTTCTGATATATCTTTCAGCCTTTCAATCGTTACAGGTGTTAATGTTATTCCAACTTTTTCTCGAGCCATTATAACCCCTCCTTTTTAAATCCTTATTCTGTATTATATAGTATATTATCCATAAAAGTCTAGAGTTTTCATGAATACTTTTGTTAAGTTTTGTGTCTAAAATTGTCAAAAACCCCATAATATCAAGGCTTAAGTCGATTTTTTCACATTGCACATTGCACCCATTGGGGGGGTCGTAGTACCCCCCAATGTCTCTCCTCAAAACAAAAATTCAAAACCAAGCAATCAAAAAAGTGATTGCTAAAATTTCAAAATCAAACCCCACCAAAAAATTACTTGTAATAGAATTTCCTTTTGACTTCACGATATCGAAATCAATGATTTGGATTGGTTGTTAACTTGGAATTAATCCAAGTTAAAACCAGCACCAATCGCCACTGGAGTGGCTATCATT
>NZ_JAESLN010000023.1:0-6473 GCF_017892645.1 Staphylococcus sp. GDY8P54P
AGAAAATAACCATTTTCTGCACACTCCCTTTTTATGTCTAAATAGGTAGGTATATTATATGATTGAGTGTTCAAAAACCCAACAAAAAATCTATGTTCATAAAAGACCTTAGAATTAAGTTATGGTACACTGAATGTGTATATAGGAGGTTTGTATTTTGAAAATAGGTTATGCAAGAGTTTCAACTGGATTACAAAATTTGAATTTACAGGAGGATCGATTAAATCAATATGGTTGTGAAAAAATATTTAGTGACCATATCAGTGGTTCAAAAAGTAAAAGACCTGGTTTAGATAAAGCAATTGAATTTGCGAGGTCAGGAGATACGATTGTTGTTTGGAGATTAGACAGATTAGGACGTAATATGGAGGATTTAATCACATTAGTTAATGAGCTTAACGAACGAGGAGTAAGTTTCCACAGTTTAGAAGAAAATATAACGATGGATAAATCAAGTTCTACAGGACAATTATTATTTCATTTGTTCGCAGCATTTGCAGAATTTGAACGGAATTTAATTTTAGAACGTTCTTCAGCAGGCCGAATTGCAGCACGTGCTAGAGGACGCTATGGAGGTAGACCAGAAAAATTAAGCCAAAAAGATTTAAATTTACTTAAAACACTTTATGATAATGGCACACCAATCAAAACAATTGCGGAGCAGTGGCAAGTTTCACGTACAACAATTTATCGTTACCTCAATAAATTGGAGGATAAGGAAGATGAAAAACAAGGAGAAGTATCTAACTAATTTTTCTGAAGCCAAGCGTAAAAAAGCTACTCAAAAGTACAATATTATAAAACCTTTTATCTTGGGCGAACAATCTTTATCAACCATTTCAAAAAGTAAAGGTATTGCATTAAGTACACTTTATAGATGGAATAAATTATATAAGGAACAAGGACTTACTGGTCTAATTCATAATACAAGAGTTGATAAAGGTGAGCGTAAATTAGAACAAAACATAATTGACGAGATTAAACGCCTTGCACTTAAGAATAAAAGAAATAGTATTGCTACAATTCATAGGAAAATCGCTAATTATTGTATAGAGAATAATTTTGATAAACCAAGCTACAAACAAGTTTATAGTATTATTAAAGCAATGCCTAAGTCTGTTATTGATTTCTCTCACCAAGGTGAAAAATACTATCAAAATAAGTACGATTTAATACAAATAAGAGAATCCTCAAGACCCAATGAAATATGGCAAGCCGACCATACTTTGCTAGATATTTATATATTAGATCAAAAAGGTAATATCAATAGACCATGGCTAACCATTATTATGGATGACTATAGTCGTGCCATTGCAGGCTATTTTATAAGTTTTGATTCTCCTAATGCTCAAAACACAGCATTAACACTATACCAAGCAATATGGAATAAGAATGATACCAACTGGCCAGTGTGTGGTATACCCGAAAAATTCTATACAGATCACGGAAGTGACTTTACCTCAAATCACATGGAACAAGTCGCTATTGACTTGAAAATAAATTTGATGTTTTCAAAAGTTGGTGTCCCTCGTGGTCGTGGAAAAATAGAACGCTTTTTTCAGACAGTTAACCAAATTTTCTTAGAACAACTGCCTGGATATATAAACAATAGTGATATTCCTAGTAATTTAATAAATTTTCACAATTTTGAAGAAAAATTACGTTACTTTTTAATTGAAAATTATAATCAAAAAGAACATAGTGCTATTCATACCACGCCTATCAGTCGTTGGAATAGTAATCACTTTTTCCCTAATATGCCAAGTAGCTTAGAACAACTTGATTTATTATTGTTGGAAATACCTAAATCTAGAAAAGTTCATTCAGATGGCATTCATTTTCAAGGTTTTTGATACATTAATACTAATCTAGCAGCTTATGTAGGTGAATATGTACTGATTCGTTATAACCCAAATGATATGGCTGAAATACGTGTGTTTTATAGAGATGAATTTCTTTGTACTGCTATATGTCCAGAAATAGCTGATTACTCCATAGATATAAAAGACATACAGCACGCTCGTAGTCAGAGAAGAAAACACTTAAAACAAAATATTACTAGTCCAAGTACCACGGAATTAATTAAGGAAGAAAAAAATTGTGGTTATTCACCTCAAGAAACGACTAAAAACGTCAATAAATTAAAGAGGTATCGTAATGACTAAAAATCAGAATTTTATTGAAACGAAAGAGTATAAACGGTTTGCTGAATTTTGTGACGCTTGCATTAAATATCAATATATTGGTATCTGTTATGGTCAACCTGGAGTTGGGAAAACTTTATCTTCAAGATATTATACAAATTGGGATACTATCGAAAAACAAGTTAACCATAGAGGTTGGGAAGATTTAGCTAGTAAAACGACCGATGACATACTATCGGTGGATAAAATATTTTATACTGCACCAGCAGAAAAACAAACTAAATTAAGGAATGATTTATATAGTATTACTGCAAGCATTGATTTGGGTCAAAAATTACATGTTGTAAATAAGTATGGACATGAACATAGTAAACATTATAGTGATATGTTTAAATATATTGATTTAATTATAGTAGATGAGATTGATCGCCTTAAAGTGCAACATTTAGAGCAATTAAGAGCTATTTATGATGAACATAATTTAGCAATGATATTTATTGGTATGCCGGGCATAGAGAAAAAACTATCTCGTTATCCTCAACTATATTCGCGCATAGGTTTTGCGCATGAATTTGATAATCTAAGTAAAGATGAGACGCATCATATATTAGAATATAAGTGGCAAGATTTAGGATTTGATTTAAAACTCGAAGACTTTACTGATTATGAGGCAATAACGACGATTATTAAAATCACAAAAGGGAATTTTAGGCTGATTCATCGTTTATTTGCGCAGATAGACAGAATTATGGATATAAATGGTTTAGATAAAATAAGTACAGAAGTTGTAGAAACAGCTAGAGATAGTTTAGTTATAGGTATTCGATAATAGAAAAAGTAACGCATTTTAATATAGTGCGTTGCTTTTCTCATTTTTTAGGTAAAGTCATTCTCATATATCGAATAAAGTGACAGCATCGAGAAGTAGATTTTATTAATAAGTATAAGCACCCATAAAACAATTAGTAAGAGGTGGTATTCAAATGGCTAAAATTGGTTATGCACGTGTATCAACACAAGATCAAAGTCTTGATGGACAAATTGATACACTTAAAGACTATGGTTGTGAACGTATCTTTAGCGAAAAAGTGAGTGGTCGCAAAACGAAAAGAACAGAACTTGATAAGTGTTTAGACTATTTACGTGAAGGAGACATCCTAGTTATCTATAAATTAGATCGTCTTGGACGTACAACAAAACAATTAATTGATCTGTCTCAATGGTTAGATGAAAACGGCATTGATTTACATATTATTGATATGAATGTGTCAACCAAAGATGCGATGGGAAAAATGTTTTTTACAATGATGAGTGCATTTGCAGAACTTGAAGCTAACTTATTAAGTGAACGTACGAAAAAAGGTCTAGAAGCTGCGAGAGCAAGAGGGAGAAAAGGCGGCCGTCCTTCTTTGCCAGATTATAAGAAAAGAGAAATCAAATTCTTATACGATGAACAAAAACTAACTGGGGAAGAGATTGCTAAACAGACAGATGTTAGTCGTTCAACGGTATACAGAATAATAAAAAATAATTAGTTTAAAAAACTGGTAACGTGAAGAAATAATAAAAAGGGAGGAAATTTATTGGAACTTAGACATATGCAGTATTTTGTAGAAGTCGTAAAGCAAAAAAGTATGACCAAAGCAGCATCTAATCTTTTTATCACACAACCCACAATTAGTAATACAATTAAATTATTAGAAGAAGAATTAGATGTAAATTTATTTAATAGGTATAAAAACCAAATATACTTAACTGACGCAGGAGAAGCTTTCTTTTTCCAATGTAAAGAAATGCTTAAAATGTATGATAATATCCCTAATGAGTTAAGTAATTTATTAGAATTAAAAAAGGGACATTTGAAAATTGGAATCCCTACTATTATTAATATAAGAATATTAATTGGCTTAATTTCGGAATTTCATGAAATGTATCCTAATATAACTTTTCAACTTTTTGAAAATGGTAGTAAAAAAATTGAAAACGATGTATATTATGGCGATTTGGACATGGGAATTACTGTACTTCCTACAAATAATAAAAACTTTGATATATTCTCTTTTTCAGAAGAAAAATTAAAACTGGTCGTTCATAAAAATCATGCATTATCTAAAAAAACAAAGATTGATATTGAAGATTTACAAGAACAAGAATTTATTTTATTCAATTCTGATTTCTATTTAAACGATAAAATCAAAAATACATGTAGAAATTATGGCTTTAATCCTAATATAATTTTTGAAACCACCCAATGGAGCTTCATAGAAGAAATGTTATTAAATAATCTAGGGATATGTATATTACCCGAAGGAATACTAGGCTTATTAGATAATAATTTACAAGCCATCGATATTAATGAACCTTCCATGAAATGGGAACTTGGTATTATTTGGAGAAAAGATATTATAGTTGATTCTTTAACAAAAAATTGGATTAAATTTCTCCAAGAAAACTTCTTAATTAACTATTAAATATAAAAGCATTTGAGAAATTTATAGCTATATAAAAAAAGGATATTTTATATTTATACACTCTCGCTCTATAATTAGAATGTAAAATATTATAGAAACGGGAGTTTTTTATGGAAAATTATAAATTTCCTAGAGATAGTAAAATTGTCAGTACGGATCAAGTATTAATTAATGATTTAAACAATTATAATACACTGTTTGGGGGGGTATTAATGAAAAAAATTGATAATAACGCAACGCTATCAGCTAGAAGACATGCAAGAGTTAAAGAATGTGTTACAGCTTCTACAGATTCAGTAGAATTTTTATATCCAATCACCCAATCTGATTCCGTTTGTATAGAATCTTATGTAGTTTATACAGGAGAAAAATCTATGGAAATATTTTGTAAAGTCATTTCAGAAGATATGATTACTGCAGAAAGAAAAATTGCTGCTGTAGCTTTTCTTACTTTTGTAGCTTTGGATGAAAATAAAAAACCAATTAAAATACCCAAAATCTCTCCTCAGTCCAAAGAAGAAAAATTATTATTTATGGATGGCGAAGAAAGAGCTAAAATGCGAAAAATTAAACGATCACAAACTAAAAATATAATTGACTCTCTTGATATTAATAAGCCATGGGAATTGGAGTAGTGATAAAATGATTAATGAAATGGAAGAATTAAACCAAATTAAGTTAGATTTGAAAAAACTAAGAAACGAATTTCCTAGTATGTATGAAAAGTTAGAATATATAGCTAGTTTGACAAGACAATTAAGTATCCATTATAAATATTTAGGAGTACTTATGTTTTCAGATAACCGTGAAAATATTCAAAATGAGAGACCAACTTTAATAAGAGAATCTGTTTTGAAATTATATGAACAAGAAGTTGCAAAAGTTAAAAAAGATACTAATTTTGTGTTTTTTAAAGATATGATATTAAAATTCCAAAATGTGGACTACTCACAAATATTTCTTATCATTTTAGGTGCCGAACCTGGTTTTGTATTTAATAATACAATTATTAAATAATAAATAATAAATTCATTAAGAATGCTTAGACTAAAAAATTATAAAAATTCACAAATTATTTGACTAAATGAAACTATATTTTGGCTAATAAAAGAGCCGCTCTGATTTTTTAGAGTGGCTCTTTTATTAGCTTTTATAACTTAACGAGAATTTTTGCTTGTGATTTATCGTTTACAAGCTGTTTAAATCCTGACTCCACAATATCATCTAACTCTATCTCATCAGTAACGACATCTTTAACTTTTAAATTACCTTCATTAATTAAATCTATTGTTTGTTGAAATGTAGTAGGTGTATAAGCAATTGTCGAAGTGAGCTTTACACCTGTATTTGTTAATTGCATTGGATTCCATTCAATAGGATGGCCGAATATAGAAACTATAACAACAATACCTCTTGCTTTAGTAACATCTATTGCAGATTTAAGTGTTGGCGCTACACCAGCTACCTCAAATGCTACATCAACTCCATTATCTGTATGTTTATTAATAACATCACTTGGATCTGATTCACCGGAATTTATAGTATGAGTAGCACCAATCGCTTTAGCTTTATTCAATCTTTCTTCTGATAAATCAAAAACAAATATCTTACTTGCACCTGCAGCTTTAGCTGCTATGACTGTTAATAAACCGATTGGACCTGCACCAAAAATAGCAACAGTATCGCCAAATAGAACTTCACCTTCTTTAATTGCTTGAACTGCAACAGCTGTTGGCTCTACAAGAGCGCCTTCTTTATCAGAAACGTTATCTGGTAACTTATAAACGTTCTCTTCTGGGGCATTTGTAAATTCTGCAAATCCACCATCAGAACCTAAACCTATAAATGAATAACCATC
>NZ_JAESLN010000024.1:0-2041 GCF_017892645.1 Staphylococcus sp. GDY8P54P
TTTACTTTGCAACAGAACCAATTCAACAATTTGCTTAATTTGATAACCTAACCCAAACGAAATAGATTTAGAATCAATCACTGTAATATTACCATCTACCATATGGCTCGCTTGAACAGCAGTATTATAAGTACCACTTAAGCCTGACGAAAGATGAATACTTATAATTTCAACGTCATCTTGAGCTAATTGCTCATATGTTTCAATAAATCGACCAATAGGTGGTTGACTTGTTTTGACGTCTGCATCATTTTCAATATGATCGATATACTCACTTGAAGAGATATCAACTTGATCAGTGTAAGATTTCCCGTCGATTGTCAGGCTTAATGGTATAACATGAATGTTATGTTGTTTTAAATATTCATGTGATAAATCAGAGGTTGAATCCGTGACGATAATTTGTTTAGCCATAATTGCCTCCTATTTCCCTTTTCTACGCACTAAATGTAAGAATGTATGCGGTATAGTATTTTTTTCATCTAGTTGACCTTCTACTGAAGATTCGACTTCCCAGTTTTCGAATGTGTATGGTGGAAAGAATGTGTCTCCTTGAAACTTTCCATCTATTACTGTGATATACATATCATCTACCTGGTCAATCATTGCTTCGTATAACGTTTGTCCTCCAAATATAAAAACATGACCAGATAACTCTTTAATTTCATCAAGAGAGTTTATAACATCTACCCCTTCATGGTGAAATGAAGCTTGGTTAGTGAGTACGACGTTACGTCTATTTGGCAATGGCTTCCCTATAGAATTAAAAGTTTTCCGTGCCATTACAAGTGTATTCCCAGTGGTCAGTTGTTTAATATGCTTTAAATCATTTGGTAAGTGCCAAGGTAATTGATTTTGGTACCCAATGACTCTTTGTTTATCGTGAGCGACAATTATTGATAATGTCATGGTATACCTCCTTTCTGTATGCGAAATATTAATGCATCTTTTTATACCGCAATAGGTGCTTTAATAGCAGGGTGTGATTCATAATTTATCAATTCTAAATCTTCATAATTAATATCAAAAATTGATTTATCTGTATTAATTTTTAATTGAGGTGGTAGATAACTATCTCTTGATAATTGTGTATGTATTGCATCCATATGATTGGAATAAATATGTGCATCTCCAAATGTATGAATGAATTCACCCACCTCAAGTCCACATTCTTTTGCAACAAGATGTGTCAGTAAAGCATTACTTGCAATATTGAAAGGAACACCTAAAAATATATCAGCACTTCTTTGATATAATTGACAATTTAATTTACCCTCTTGTACGTAAAATTGAAACATTGTGTGGCAAGGTGGTAATGCCATTGAATCGATTTCAGTAGGATTCCATGCTGAAACAATGTGACGTCGAGAGTTTGGATTGGTTTTAATTTGTTGTATAACTGATTTTAATTGATCGTAATGATTTCCATTTTTATCTTCCCAATCTCTCCATTGTTTACCATAAACATTCCCTAAGTTGCCATATTTTTTAGCAAATGCATCATCGTTTAGAATACGTTCTTTAAATTTTTTCATTTCTTCTTTATACTGCTCGTTAAATTCAGGGTCTTGCTGGGAACGATGTCCAAAATCTGTCATGTCTGGTCCATGATAATCATCAGACTGAACATAATTTTCAAATGCCCATTCATTCCATATATTGTTATTATATTTAAGTAGGTATTGAATGTTTGTATCTCCTTTAATAAACCATAATAATTCAGTTGCTACTAATTTAAAAGAAACCTTTTTGGTTGTAAGTAAAGGAAACCCTTTGGTTAAATCGAAACGCAATTGATGCCCAAATTTGGAAATTGTCCCGGTATGTGTGCGATCATCGCGTCTATTCCCTATTTCTAATATCTCTTCGCATAAGCCATGATAAGCTTCGTCGAATGGATTATACATGCGTACAACTCCTTATAAAAATATGTACTATATTAATAAACATTATACTAGAAAAGAGGTTCTGTTGCAAAGTGGAATTGATAGTATAATTTTAACAAAATGGAGTCTTCTGTATGAACTATTTCAGATAGAAA
>NZ_JAESLN010000025.1:0-40044 GCF_017892645.1 Staphylococcus sp. GDY8P54P
ATTCAGTTTTCAATGTTCATTGATGTGTTACAAGAATTAATTGTAACATTAAGTTTTTGTTAAGTCAATAATAAATTTTCATTTGTTATTGTTAAGTTTGTTTCGTTTGTTAACTCAACATTTAACATTGTATAACCATTCAATAATTTTAACAAGTGTCAAATTTACACTTTCTATTATTTTTATTTTGGTTTGTTTTAAAGCCGTCTCGTTTTGACGACTTTTATATAATATCAAGATTAATCTCACTCGTCAATTCAATTTCAATAACTTTTTAGTTAAATTTTACCTTTGTAATAACTAATTATTTTTTATATGTATAAATATGTCAAATTGTATAATTATATCAGTGTTGTTTGGACACATTAGCCACTATACCGTCAGTTAAAATTGCATTTTTTGTTTTCACTTTATATTGATATAAAACAAGCTCATAGTAATAGAAAGTGCTACATTTATAAATGTAGCACTTTCTAACTTAATAGTTTTTTCGTAATTGTTCAATTATAATTACTGCTGTAAATTCTCTTTATCTTTACATTCTTTACATAGACCATAAATTTCCATACGATGATGTGTCACATCAAAATTCGTTACGTGTTGAGCTAATTGCTCAACTTCATCTAGTTGTGGGTAATGAAAATCAACAATCTTTCCACAAATTTCACATATAACATGGTAATGATTATGTGTATTAAAATCGAATCGACTTGAAGCGTCGCCATAAGGCAACTCTTTAACAATGCCTATTCCTTTAAATACACGTAAATTATTATATATCGTTGCAACACTTATATTTGGAAAATCGGGTGAAAGTGCTTGATAAATCTCATCAGCAGTGGGATGTGTTTCTGAAACAATTAAAAACTTCAATATCGCCTGTCTTTGTGGTGTTATTCTTATTCCATTATCTCTTAAAGACGCAATCGAGTCTTCTAATTGATGTTCAACTGTTTCCATCTCTGCACTCATGTCCCTCACCATCTTTCTATTTAATAATAATTATTACTTAATATTAATATAACTGTTGCATTATCGAATTGTCAATAAACAAAGACCATTTCAATCAATATCCTGTATTGGGATCAACTTCATTCTCAATTAAAGTATTATTATTGAGAAAATAACTAAGATTTCGTTTGAATATCTGAGTAACTTCTTGTTTGTTTTCTGTGCCATTACCCGTAATATGTGCTGTAATTGTAATATTATTTATATTATATAATTGGTTATTTGGAGTAAGTGGCTCGTTTTCAAACACATCTAAGTATGATTGTCGTATGATGTTTTCTTTCATTACATTTGCTATTACATTTTCGTCTACGATTGTTCCTCTTCCTACATTAATAAATAAAGCAGCGTTTTTCATCTTTTCAAAATGTTCTCTTTGTAGTAGATGTATTGTTTCTTTCGTTTCTGGTAATGTATTAACAACAATATCTGCTTCTTCTAGTGCTTGAAATAAATTATCGATAGTATACGTTTGGGAAAACCCTTCTACATCACGACCAGTTGTATTAACACCTTGTACAATCATGTCCATCGCGTTAGCAATGGTTGCTGTTTTTTGCGCTATACTTCCTGTCCCTAAAAATAAAAGGGTTTGCCCGCTTACTCTTTTTCCAGTTAGCTTCGAATCATATTTTTTATTTGTTTGATTAATAAATGAAGTCTTCATTTTTTTATAGTCATCTAATATAAACGCCATGATAAATTCAGACATTTGTTTTGCGTGTACACCTCGACCATTCGTCAACAAGATATTATTACTATCGATATAGTTTAAAGGAAGCTTGTTTACACCGGTAGCATACCAGGCCAACCATTTCAGATTCGAGCATGACTCCAAAAAATCTTCATCTAATTTACCATCATATCCAAATAGTATGTCCAAATCCTTTTTATCATGGTCATTAATATCAGAAACACCCTGTGTAAATATAAACTTAACGTTTGGAAAAGCTTCAACTAAATCATTTTCTAAATCTCCCATTCTTTGTAAACTGACTGCCTTCATCTCTAATCACCCCAGAATTGCTTTTAATTCGTCCATTTGTGATTTTACTTTTACTTTTTCTATGACATCGATAATAACGCCATCTTCGTCAATAATGAACGTAGTTCTTACTATTCCCATACTTTCTTTTCCAAAATTTTTCTTTAGTTGATATACACCCACTTCCGCGGATAATTGATAATTTTCATCTACCAATAAATCAAAATTCAAACTATGTTTTTCGCTGAAGTTTTGATGTTTTTTCTTTGTATCTCCACTAATTCCATAAACTTTTGTATTAAGTTCATTAAAATATGATAAATTGTCTCTAAAATCACAGGCTTCTGTCGTGCATGTTGGCGTGTTATCTCTCGGATAAAAATAAAGCACTGCTTTATTTCCTCTTAATGTATCATTAGAAATAATATCACCATTTTGATTCTCAAGTCTAAATTCCGGAAATTGATCTCCTTTTTTCAACAAATAACTCACCCTATTTCTTTTTATTAATAATTATATGATACGATAATAAACGAAAATATTAAATAAAAGAGGTTGATATTAATGAAATTTACTGAAAGTGAAAGACTTCAAAATTACTCAAATGAATATATATTAGGAGGCGTAAATTCACCTTCTCGTTCATATAAAGCTGTAGGTGGTGGTGCTCCTGTAATGATGAAATCTGGCCAAGGCGCTTATTTATATGATGTAGATGGCAATAAATATATCGATTATTTACAAGCTTATGGACCAATAATTACTGGTCATGCTCATCCTCATGTGACTCAAGCTATTCAAGAACAAGCAGCACTTGGCGTATTATATGGAACGCCAACAGAACTTGAAATAAACTTCGCTAAGAAATTACGCGATGCTATCCCCTCATTAGAAAAGATTCGTTTCGTTAATTCTGGTACTGAAGCTGTAATGACGACAATACGTGTGGCACGTGCGTATACTAAAAGAAATAAAATAATTAAATTTTCTGGCCAATATCATGGTCATTCAGATTTAGTTTTAGTTGCAGCTGGGAGCGGACCTTCCCAATTAGGATCACCCGATTCTGCCGGTGTACCTCAAAGTGTAGCCCAAGAAGTCATCACAGTACCCTATAATGATATAGAAACTTATAAAGAAGCCATTGATTATTGGGGAGATGATATTGCAGCAGTACTCGTTGAACCTATTGTAGGTAACTTTGGTATGGTTAAACCTAAACCAGGATTTTTAGAACAAGTAAATGAAATTACACATAATAATGGAAGTTTAGTGATTTATGATGAGGTTATTACCGCTTTTCGTTTCCATTATGGTGGTGCACAAGACTTATACCAAGTTTATCCAGATTTAACTGCCTTCGGTAAAATTGTAGGTGGTGGTTTACCTATCGGGGGTTATGGTGGTAAACAAGATATTATGGAACAAGTTGCTCCCCTAGGCCCTGCATATCAAGCTGGAACGATGGCTGGAAATCCATTATCCATGAAAGCAGGCATCGCATTATTAGAAGTATTAGAACAAGATGGTATTTATGAATATTTAGATAGCCTAGGTCAACAATTAGAAGATGGTTTAAATAAATTAATACAAAAACACAATATCACTGCTACTGTCAATAGAGTTTATGGTGCATTAACGCTCTATTTTACAAACGAAATTGTCACACACTATGATCAAGTTGAAAATTCAGATGGTGATGCTTTTGCACGATTCTTTAAACTTATGTTACATCAAGGTATTAATCTCGCCCCTTCAAAATTTGAAGCTTGGTTTTTAACAACTGAACACACTAAAAATGATATTGAAAAAACATTAGATGCTGTAGATTATGCTTTTAGTCAAATGAAATAAACTTGAATTTTATAGGGAATCGTTGTATAACAAGTATAAACATAAATTTATTAAATATATGAAGGAGCGGTACATTTGAAATTAGGAGCACGCATTCTGAAGACAGGTATAGCTATTATACTTGCTTTGTTTATCGCTTCTCTGTTCCCTGATGAAGCAGGATTAAAAGCAATCGCTGCTGTCAGTGCGGTAATCGCGATGCAACCAAGTGTTTTTCGTTCCATTAAAACAATTTCTGAAAGAGCAATTGGTAACCTGATCGGTGCAATACTGGCAGTTGTTATGGTTACTGTTTTTGGTAATAATCCAGTAATCATGGGGGTTACTGTTATATTATTAATTGCTATTTTATTCCGTTTTAAATTGGAACATGTAGCTACACTTGCAAGTATAACTGCATTAATTATTATGGGAACACATACTGGTAACTTTTATATTTCTGCATTTTACAGATTTGTCCTTGTTATGGTAGGTGTAATTAGTTCTTCTGCAGTTAATCTTTTATTCTTACCCCCTAAATTCGAGTCTAAAATTTATTATAATTCTTTAAACATTTGTTCAGATATCTTTGTATGGTTCAAACTTGTATTAAATGATACCTCTGAATATCATCATATAAAAGAGGATAGAGGGCTAATCAGCAAACGTATTACAAAATTAGAACAAATCTTTGAATACTACGAAGAAGAACGACCTTGGACGAAAAAGCAAATGTATGCGCAAAATAGAAAAAAAATTCTATTTAAACAAGTTGTCCGTAGCACACGGCAAGCATACGATGTTTTAAAACGAATGAATCGTTATCAAAACGATCTTCATAATTTGAATAACGAGCTGTTACTTCAAATAAAATTAGAAATAGATTTGCTAATCGCCTATCACGAACAAATCTTTATTAGTATTTCAAAGAAAGCACGTTATGATATTAGTCACTTTGATAGTCAGATAGAAAATCCACAAAAAAAAGATTTAATGGATGCTTTCCAACGCGAAATCATTAAAGATCCTTATCAGACAACATATTCATTCACTAATATAATGCAGATTATTTCAGCTATAGAAGAATATCGTTATACTATAGAACACTTGGATCGTTTAGTTATCAGTTTCTTCTCATATCATTCTAATGATAATGAAATTGAAATTGAAGAAGAAGATTTTGATCTATAAAAACTCAATATTTTAACTAAAAAGACCAGAGACATTTAAAATTGTCTCTGGTCTTTTATATTTATTAGTTCGTTCAAAGTCTTTTTATAAATTTTGAATGCTATAAAGATGTTCATAAGCACCTTTTTTCGCTAATAATTCTTGATGTGTGCCACTTTCTACTATTTCACCATTTTCTATAACAACAATTTTATCTGCATGAGTAATTGTAGATAATCTATGTGCCACAATTAACGTAGTACGATCTTTACTTAAGATATTTAATGCATCTTGTATAATAGATTCACTTTCTAAATCCAATGCACTCGTTGCTTCATCTAAGATAATAATCGGTGGATTATTCAAGAAGATTCTCGCTATAGATATACGTTGCTTCTGGCCTCCAGAGAGTTTAACTCCTCTTTCACCCACTTCTGTATCATATCCATCTGTTAATTCCATGATGAAATCATGTGCGTTTGCCATTTTTGCAGCAGCAATGACCTCTTCATCTGTTGCATCGGGTCTGCCTAATAAAATATTTTCTTTAATCGTATCTGAGAATAGTACGTTATCTTGTTGAACTAATCCAATTTGATGTCTGAGGCTACCTGTTAAATAGGACTTAATATTGGTGCCGTCAATTTTAATTTCACCATCTGTAACATCATAAAATCTTGGTATGAGATTGATAAGTGTTGATTTACCTCCACCACTCATACCGACAAACGCTACTGTTTCGCCTTGTTCGATATCCAAATTAATATGGCTTAATATCGTAGATTCATCCGAATTATATCGGAAACTCACATTATTAATTTCAATACGTCCTTCTTGAATTTCTAATGGTAAGGCACCTTTTTTATTCTTTATGTCATAACTTTCATCCATAAGTTGGAACACACGATCCATCGATGCAAAACTTTGCGTTAATGTTGTAAATGAAGAAACCAATCTACGTAAAGGTCCAAATAATTGTTCGAGGTAACCCACAAATGCAGCGAGCGTACCAACTGTAATGGAACCGTTAATAGCTAAAACCGCACCAGAACCTATTACAATTAATGGCCCTAAATCAGTTACTGTATTAATTGCAGCAAATGAATAGGCATTCCATCTCGTATGCGTAAATGCGCGTTGTAAGAAATTGCTATTATGCTTATCAAAATTCACTGCTTCGTTATCTTCTATTGCAAAACTTTTAATGACTGACATGCCTTGTACACGTTCATGTAAAAATCCTTGTACTTCAGCCAAGGCTTGAGATCTCTTACGTGTCAGATTTCTTAAACGTCCAAAGAAGAAGTAGACAGTCAAAATATAAACTGGAAATACTATAATTGCAGCTAGTGTTAATTTTACATCTAGTACAAACATAATAGATAAAGCGATAATGATAGTGATACAATCAAGCCAAATATTCATAAGGCCTGTCAGGATGAAATCTTTTGTTTGTTCAACATCATTAATAACCCGTGAAATAACTTGCCCAGCTTGGTTATTAGCATAGAATCTTGCACTTAGTGCTTGTAAATGATTATATAGACGCTTACGAATGTCATATAATATTTTATTACTTGTCCACTGAGCTAAATATTGTCTTAAAAATTCTATAGGGGGCCTTACGATTACAAAAATAAATACGGCTATTCCTAGCGCAATTCCCAATCTAGCAAATTTTTCTTCTACCGAGATTGCACCGTTATTGATAATGTCATCAATAACATATTTAATTAATAACGGAATAAGCATTGGAATACCAAATTTTAATATACCAACAAGAATTGTGGCAATGATCCGCCATTTATATGGTTTTACGAATTGTATATATCTGCGAATCATACAAACTATACCTCCCTGCTTATTTCAGCAAATGAAACAGCCTTCGTTGAAATTCAACGAGGCTGTTATTACAATTATCTACAATCAGATCATTTAGTTAAGCATTTGCTATTAAGATTTATTCTATACAATTAACTTGTATCATATATACCTTTAATACTATATCGGATATAACTATCAATTACATTAAATATGCTTAATAATCTCTAATCTTTTTAAACCGTTCACGCCAAACTTTAATAAAATCCGGTGCAAAAGGACCTTTTTTTTGTTCAATCCATTGTTGAAGAATATCTACGTTTCTTCGTAAAATTACATCAATATCAGATGAATAATTCATTTGACGCATATGTTGTTCATATTCATCTTCATCTAATAAATGATATTTACCATTGGGATAGACTTTAATATCTAAATCATAATCTATATATTTGAGTGCTTCCTCATCACAGACAAATGGTGAGGATAAATTACAATAATAATAAACACCATCTTCTCTAAACATACAAATAACGTTAAACCAATATTCGGAATGGAAGTATACAATTGCAGGTTCTCTTGTAATCCATGTGCGATTATCACTTTCTGTTACCAATGTATGGTCATTACCACCAATGACTACATGATCCGTACCTTTTAAAATAGTTGTTTCAGACCAAACACGGTGTATATTTCCATCGTGTTTATAACTTTGAATTTTTATCGTCTGACCCTCTTTAGGTATGGACTCTTTAACCATGCTCCACACCACCTTTTCTGATTTCACATATTGAATTATAACATAATTAACGATTACAGAACGACCTTAATTATTTGTTATTAAAAAATTATATATTTTTGACATACTTACTGGAAAGTTATAATTAACTTTATCATCTACAGGCATCCACTGCATATTGTTATCTAATGTAATTTCTTGCCGATTAACACAACTTTTAGATATATACACATCAATATCCCATGTTAAATGTGTAAACTGATGTTTTAAAGAATAAACAGGTTTAGCTTGAAATTCAATTTCAGTAGATAATTGTGTATTAATATTTTCGTTGCTTTCCGCTTCATACATAGGAAATTCCCACATATTATTTAATAATTTTTGAGTTCTTTTTTCAATAAGTAAATCACCCTTTTCATTACGCACTATATAGACATTTTGTTTTATATGTTTTTTCTTCACTTTTGTCGTTTTTACAGGTAACTGCTCAACTGTTCCTTGTTCAAAGGATTCACAATGTTCTTGTACAGGACAAAATAAACATAACGGATTTTTTGGTGTACAAATTAATGCGCCTAGTTCCATCATCGCTTGATTAAAAGTACCTGAATCTTCTTGAACATATGTTTCTAATTCTTTTTCAAATGTTTTTCTCGTAGTTTGTAATTTGGTATCGCGATGATCATTATTTAGTCTTGACCACACTCTAAAAACGTTACCATCGACTGTTGCTAATGGAAGGTTGAAAGCAATACTCATGACTGCTGCTTTGGTGTATGGACCAACGCCTTTCAGTTCTCCAAAACGCTTCGGATCATTAGGTACCTCACCATTATAATTTACCGCTACATCTTTGATTGCATTATGGAAGTTACGTGCACGACTATAATAGCCGAGTCCTTCCCAATATTTTAGCACTTCATCTTCATGTGCGTTGCTTAAATCAGTTATTGTTGGAAACCTACTTACAAATTTATGATAATAATCGATAACCGTCTTCACTTGAGTTTGTTGTAACATTACTTCACTTAACCAAATATAGTATGGATTTTTAGTTTCTCTCCATGGCATTTGTCTTTGATTTTTCTCAAACCATTTTACGAGATTATTTTTAAATTCTGATTCGTTATACATGTTATACATCTCTTTCTCTACGTGATTCTAAAACTTTTTTTCTTCATTTTAGTATGTTAATTTTATTATTTAGTATATTAGATTATAATAGAAATAATATTGAAATGAAATGAGAGGATACTTATGGATACAGGTACGCATATTGTCATGGGTATTGGATTAACCGCTTTGGCAACACAAGACCCAGCGATGACTGGTTCATTTGCAGCAACTGCAACTACTCTAATCATCGGTTCTCTGATACCAGATGGAGACACAGTTTTAAAACTTAAGGATAATGCCACTTATATATCAAATCACAGAGGTATAACACATTCAATACCTTTTACGATTCTGTGGCCATTACTTATAACTTTATTTATATTTACATTTTTTAAAAATATTGATGCTAGCCATATCTGGTTATGGGCTCAGCTTGCGGTCTTTCTTCATGTCTTTGTTGATATATTTAATTCATATGGAACCCAAGCGCTCAGACCCATCACAAATAAATGGATTCAACTCAGTGTCATCAATACATTTGACCCAATCATATTCATCCTTTGGTGTGTCGGCATTTTGCTTTGGGTATTAGGCTTACATCCATACCTTTCATTTTTCCCTATTTTTGGTATTCTTGTTGTTTATTATATTATTCGGTTTAGGATGCAAGCCATCATTAAACAACAAGCGCTTAAACAAATAAAGCAAGAACATAACCCTGTTAAAGTTTTTGTTGCACCTACCATGCGATTTATGGAATGGCGTGTTGCTATTCAAACAGAAAATCACGATTATGTTGGACGCAGTTATGGTAGAAATATCGTTTTTAGTGATAAATCTGAGCGTCATCCTTTTCCTAGTAATGATTTAATGCAATTTGTTAAAGATGATAAAAACATAAAAACTTTCCTTAACTTTTCATCTATATATCGCTGGCAAGCTAGAAAGCTAGATGATGACACGACAGAAATTAGACTAATCGATTTACGCTATCTAAAAAATGGTCACTATTCTTTTGTAGCAATCGCACATCTAGACGAATTTATGAATATTGATCATTCTTATATTGGTTGGGTGTTTAGTGAAGATAAATTACAAAAAAAATTATTTGCAAAGTAAAAAATTTATTGGTAGTAACAAAGGCTGGGACACAAGATTGTGTCTCAGCCTTTACTAATAAGATTGAAAATGACTAAAATCATTATTTATGGTTTGTATTTTGAGCAATTACATTTTCGTTATGATTTGAATCATTTTTTAATTTGTCATCAGTATCCTTTTTCTCATGCGCAACTCTAAATTTCTGATATGCTGTCGTTCTAAACAGAGCAAATATCAATGCACAAGCTGTCGCCATTAAAAATATAAAATAAAAATGGTATGGTATATTATTTAAGCTTAATGCACCTAAAACAACAGACTGTGAGATTCCCTCTATAAGATAAAATAACGGGTTCAACATTAAAATATGAGAAATTACTGTTGAATTACTGGACGGAATATACACAATTGGTACGAGAAAAAACATAATGACTGATAATATATAAAATATGATATCTACATTATTTTTGGTAATAGTTAGTAAACCAAATACTGTAGAAATAACTACGACAAAGATAATTGACATTATAACAAAGTATATTGTCGATGGAATGGAACTCTCTATATTAACTGGTGTCATTAATATAATCATCATTAACGCAATAAACATTAATAAATTAGAAATAATAGCTATCATAATCGTTTGAAAAATTGGATTCAAATTAAAAACTTTAGCAGTAAAATACTCTTTTTTAAACAATTGATAACTTTGATAAATAGCTATCCAGATAAATGAAAAACTTATTAATGCTGCTAATCTAAAATAACCACGTGCTTGTTTTATTTCTTCTGTACCATTCACATTAAATATGAACATTAGCAGACATAATAACAGGATGCTAATAATAAATGGTATTACAAACCATTTCCATTGCCCCTTTAATCGATGGTACAAGTGTTTACTTAAAAATGGTGCATTCTTATAAAAATTAATTAAATTATCTATCATTTACTACACCTACAATTCAATATATATCCATTTATCATTTTTAAAATCTGCCATGAAATAACCATCACCTGATTTAGTAATCCAGAAGTTATTATCAATATTAAATTTCTCTTTTAACTTCGCTTTATCTTTCATCGGAATTGTAAACCCGGAAAGTTTATTTTGATCATTAAATATCATTGCAATCGGTTGTTGAACGATAGGTACAATAAAGCGATCATTTTTCCCTTCTTCTGGAACTAGTGAATCTGTCACAGTACCATGCTTTTTATGTAAGTGACTATTAAAAAATTCAAAATAATTACTATAATTTTTACTCATAAATGGCGCGAGTGCATCCCCACTATGTTCTTCAAATAAACCTGCTGGATCAAAATAACGAATATCTTTTTTTCCGACTTTATAAGACTGATTATCGACACTAACACGATAATTTTTTGTGTTTTCACCAGTAATGGTAAGCAAAGCGTACTTGTTAGGACTTAACTCTTTTCCTTTTTTTAGATTCTTTAATTTAACTGAATCATCTAATACGATTCCGTATGATAGTTTAACTTCGTAAGGATTTTTAGGTTGGTTTTGAATAGTGGCTTGGTCTTCATTTTGTCCTATGTTAATTTTACCAATATCATTAAATATTAACACTGCTGTTAAAAGCACACCTAGCATACAAATAGTTATAAATGTCCAGAATCTAACTAGTACAACCGGTGGTTTAACGTGGTTATATCTTTCAATTCGTTTGAAATTATAAGTTAACTCAGGCGTACGCGCTCTACTTTTTTTCCAATCTAAATCAAAATTTCGTTTTTCTTCATCACTTTCTAAAGATGCTCTATCTCTCTCATGTTCATTAAATACAGGAATGACTTGTTTAATAGAACCTTCCATTCTAAGTTGACCATGCGAAACCCACGCTATATAATTACTTGCCTTACTAACTCTTTCAACATTGTCATCTATCATAACAATGGTTAAATTATTATTTATGTATTCATCTGATAGTTCAATTGCTTTTTCAAAATATTCATCCGTTAAATTTTGCAGTATTTTATTAAAAATAATAATACTTGCTTTAGATGTTCTGGCAAGTGAAAAAAGTATGCGGGCATATACTTCATCTGGTAATTCACATATAGGCGTATCACTTTGCGCTTCGACATGTGCATATTTTAGAACTTGTTCAACTTTATGCGTATTGACTTTGTATGGGAATAATGTAACTGCATTAGATATGTAATCTTCAACCGATATATTTTGAGCATATTTATCGTCTATATCTGCATAAAACAAATCTGTTTTGCGCACAACTCTTCCCTTATCAGGTTTAATTTCACCACTTAATATCCGACCTACAAGAGATTTTGAAGACGCAGGCTCACCGATGATGCCAAGTGATTCACCTTGATAGATGTGTAGATTAATATTATTTAACTCTATGTTATCTGCATCATAACCAAAAGGCTGATACCACTTTTTTGATTTTTTATTTCTATAGTAATGTGTTACATTAAGTAACTTTAAAATAATTGAACTACCCATACTATCTTCATCCTTCTACAGTTTTAATAATGCTAAGGGCAAACCTTCTTCTGGCTCTGAACTATTGATTCTGAATCCCCATGCAAAAATACCTTTAAGTCGTTCTACCTTAAAATAACTTTTTGTACCATCATTCAGTTGATAAATTTTGCCAAGTTCTACTTTATTTCTATCTACTAAATAGCTTTCTGCTATGATTGCTTTACTTGCATATACGTCATACTCGTTATAAATACCATTCATTTCTGCTTTGCGCATTTGTTCTTTATACCCTTGAATTTCATGACGTAATTCTATTTCACTCATTTCACTCAATTTCTTCCGTTCCATTCTCAATTCCACTCTCTTCTAGTTTAGATTTTATTTTATCATATTGATAGCCTTTTCTCATAAGTGTTTCAATCGTTTTATTGACTAATTTTCTACCTGTATACTTTTTCGAACTCTTAGTATACGCTTTTTCTAAATCGTTTTGTAATAACATGTCTAATGATTCTTCTGATTGTGAAAAATCTAATTCTTCCATCACAATGTTAATCGTTTCAAATGTATAACCTTTTTGCATCAAAGATTGTTTCAACTTTTCTTCACGCTTTATTTGTGGCCCTTTTTTTTGTTTCAATATTTTATTTGCTAATTTTATAATCTTGTCTAAAGGTTGTTCTTCATTATATAAAAGCGCATATTCATCAATGATATTTTGCTCTATACCAGCTTCGCGTAATTTTTGTTTGAAAATTTCTGGTCCTTTATCCGTAGTTAAAATCATTGTGTTTTTTAAACTATTCGCGTAGTCTTTATGATCTATTAAATTTTGCTTATGGCAATAATCTAATACATCTGCAATAACACTTTCTGAAATATCTTTCTTTGCTAGATGCTGTGCCACTTCGTGCTCAGTTCTTTTTCTATATGACAGATATTGAATCGCTATATTAATCGCTTGTCTATATTGCTCATACTTTTGAATTTTTTCCATTTCAGCTGCTTCAACAAGTTGTCCCTTTTTAAGATTGAAATAGACAAAAGTATCAATATCAATACCCATCTCAAATTCATCATCTAAATATAAATTAAAACGTTCTTTATTGTTTTTTTGAACTTCTATTTTTGTGATTTTCGGCATTATCTTCACTCCACTTATAAGAATAACTTATATTGTTTATGAATGGAATTATAGTGATTTTTATTTGCAAACTTCAACTTCATTATTTTTATATACAAATTATATCATGGTTCAAGGTTTATTCCTTTCACAAAATGACATCGTTAATCTACAAATTTCAATATATTTTATAGTACTTAACAAGCATTTAAAAAACCTTCATTGCACAGTTGAAATTAACGTATTTTGTATTTTTAAAATATTTAAAAAAGCCCCTTCCAAGCATTCATTTTTTCATGACTACTAAGGCAGGGACTTCTCTTTGACAACTTATCTTATACTTCTCGTGATACTTGCTGATATTACTATAATCATACGCCTAATTCTAATAATGCATTTTTGTATTGTTCATCTGAAATAAATTCTTGTTGTTTCATTTTTTCTAAATCAGTTTTCACTCGATTTATGAAATTATCCGACATATCATCGATGTTATAAACACTAGGTGCATTAATTTTGCTTGCTAAAATGGCACTCTGTAAAACTGAAATTTGTGGCAACTCTTGATTATTTTTATCTGTCGTAACCCCAAAGTAATAATTTGCAGCTGATTCTACTGAATAATTATCACTACCGTAATAAATGTTATTCATATAAAAACTAAGTATTTCATCTTTACTGTAGTTTTTTTCAACGCGATGAGCTACAAACAATTCTTTAACTTTACGTGTAATAGACTGTTCATTATCATAAAAATAATTTTTTACTACCTGTTGCGTGATTGTACTTCCACCTTGTACATTTTTATCACTTAATGTCGAAAAAAGTGCCCTTGACGTTCCTTTTATATCAAATCCGTGATGCCTATAATAGCGTTCATCTTCCATAGCTATAAATGCACCTTTAGTATATTCTGGCATGTTTGAGACAGATACAAACGAATTCTTATTTTCTATTTTTTTTAATTCATCAATATCTGCGCGCGTACTCAAAGCATACATTATAGCAATAAATATTCCTAAAACAATTAAAATAGGAATAAGTAATTTGAAGAAAAGTCCTTTTCCTTTTTTCTGTTTTTTTGTTTTTGTTACTGGCTGAAAATAAGTATTATATTGAGGTTCGTTTACAGTATCAGCTTGAGATTTTTTGGTTGTTTGCTTATAACGATCGCTTCTTTTCATGCGGTAGCTCCTTTATATTGCTCTCATATCATTATAAGTGAGTTTATCAATTGTTGGAATTTTTATCTATAGTAAATCATAAAAATCGGTCCAAGGGTGTATATGTAACTCCTATCATGGCATTATGATCAAAGCTTTTAAAATTTATAATATCTCAATACCAAAATACGGTTTGAATTTAAAATTCAATGCTAATAAGAAACAAAAAAGTTGCCTATATTTTATAATGAACCACTTTAGCACATTCAAAGTAAATTCATCTAAAACATAGACAACTATTTCATTAATACCATTTTTTAAAATTGACGTACCACAAATGATTAGGCATTTAATTGATCTACGATTGCTTTATTAAAGTCATCTAAATCATCAGGTGTACGACTAGTTACAATATTCTTATCAACAACTACAGATTCGTCAACAACTTGTGCACCAGCGTTCGCTAAATCTTTACGAACATTTAGTACTGCAGTTACTGTTCTACCTGATAAGTCGTCTGTATCTATTAAAATTTGTGGTCCATGGCAAATTGCAAACGTTGGGACATCATTTTTGGTAAAGTATTTAGCAAATGTACCGTATCTGCCTTCAGAATCACCACGTAGATGATCAGGTGAGAAACCACCTGGAATTAATAATCCATCATAATCTTCTGGTTTTGCATCAGCAATACTTACATCCACAGAAACTTTTTCACCATGTTTCCCAACAACTTCACTATTGGCTTCATCTCCAATAACAACAGTTTCGTGTCCTGCTTCTTCAATTGCTTCTTTAGGACTTGTTAATTCTACATCTTCAAATTCATTCGTTACAATAATTGCTACTTTTTTAGCCATGAATTATCACCTTTCCATATTTATGTTATATACTCTGTATAGACGAAACTAGAGTTTTTTAAACATAAAAACTTTCAATACTCCGAAATTTAATCTGATGATTTCGAAACTGATTTAACTTTTTCTTCTAATTGATCTAATAAGCCAATCCATTCGTCTATGTCTTCTACTTTAACTTCATTTGGGTTCACATGATCGATATCATTCATAAATTTTTCTAATCTCTTTTTTATTTGATCTATTGTTTGATTGTCATCCATTGTATTAGTAACTCCTTTTTTTCAGATATTATTATACTAACATGGATTTGACAAATTTTGCTAAAGTCTTAATAATTATAAACTGAAATAATTTAACAAAATTAGAATAATTTCTATATGTTTAACCATTTCATATATTTAAACCTAAACCAAGCTTTAATAAAAGGATGTTTTAAATGACATATCAAAAATCTATATTATCTAGTATTAAAAAACCTATATCTATATTTAATGATCCATGGGAAACCTATAATGATATTCAAGAACATAATGCATTAACTTTAAGTAATATTGAATTCACCACGACGAATCTCTGTAATATGCGTTGCAGTCATTGCGCGGTAGGATACACACTTCAAACTGCAGACCCTTCTCCTTTACCAATAGATTTAATTTATCGACGTTTGGATGAAATCCCAAATTTAAAAACGATGTCCATCACTGGTGGTGAACCTATGTTTTCAAAGAAATCTATTAAAAATGTTGTGAAACCACTATTGAAATACGCCTATGAACGCGGGATTTATGTTCAAATGAATTCAAATCTTACATTACCTATCGACAGATATTTAGATATAGCTGAATATATTGATGTAATGCATATTTCACATAATTGGGGAACGATAGATGAATTTACAGAAGTTGGATTTGGAGCAATGGAAAAACAGCCACCATTGAAAGCAAAATTGAGACTTTATGATCAAATGTTATCAAACGCTCAAACACTTTCTGAACAAGGCATGTTCATTTCTGCTGAAACAATGTTAAACAAAAGTACAAGACCTTATCTGAATAAAATACATAATGAAATTGTTAATGATATGAAATGTCAAAGACATGAAATTCATCCGATGTATCCTTCTGACTTTGCTAGTCAATTAGAGGTGTTATCATTAGCTGAAATCAAAGAAGCAATTCATCACTTACTAGATATTCGACATCCAGATATATGGATGCTTTTTGGAACATTACCCATTTACCCATGTATTTCCAACGAAGATGATCAAGCATTACTACATAGATTAAGAAATTCCAAAAATGTTACGATGCGAAATGATCCAGATGGTAGAAATAGATTAAATGTGAATGTGTTCTCTGGAAACATTATAGTGACTGATTTTGGTGATGAAAATGGTACTTTATCAAATATTAAAAATGATAAACTCACAGATGTTTTTGATGCATGGTTAAAGACACCTTTAGCACAATCATTAAACTGCCATTGCCCTAAATTTAATTGCTTAGGACCAAATGTACTTGTGAAAAATATGTATTATCCTGATACAAATTTCAAACAAAATGAAATAGATATGCATCGACGTTATCCTATGCATTGATCATCTCTATTAAATTTGATAATTCAATCAAAAAGGAATGTCATTTTCAAATAAGATGAATATCCTTAGTCAAAACTAAGATTTCAATCATCATATTCGGAATAGACATTCCTTATCTTTATTCAATATGCTGCACACTAGCTAAAAACTCAATTGTTTCTTTACTTTCTTGTCTTCTTTCTTTACGGCGTTTAACCCTCGCTAATGCTGTTTCATGAAACCAGTTTTCAGTTTTTGATTCTGGATACACTTGTGGTACATTTGATGGTTTACCTTCATTGTCCAGTGCAACAAAGGTCAAAAAACTCAGTGCTGCTAGGTGCCTTTCATTTTTCAAAACATCCTCAATTGTAATTTGTACACATACTTCCATTGATGATGTACCTGCATATGACACCATTGCCTCATATGAAACGATATCGCCCGTTTTAATTGGCTTTAAAAAATCAACAGAATCTGTAGATGCCGTAACAACTTGTGCGTTACTATGCTTCATTGCTGTAATTGCTGCTATTTCATCAATGTTAGCCATCAACATTCCACCGAACATCGTATGATGATGATTCGTATCTTGCGGAAATACTTGTCTTGCTTTAACACTTCTCGATTCAGACATCGATTTCATTTTAGTAGTTCCCATAATATATTCCTTCCCTTTTTAAACTTAAGCAAATATAAATTAGGAGTGGGACAGAAATCTATTTTTATTAAAAAGATTTCGCCGTCCCACCCCGAAAATGATGATTTTAATTGAAAAATATCTAATGATTAAACTATTTTTATTTTAAAATGATTAATTAGCCCAATTACCATTTTCAAAAATCAGTTCTTGCTCGCCACTTGCTGTGATTCCATAAATCGTTAAATCAGAACTACCAATCATAAAGTCGACATGGACCAGTGAATCGTTTAATCCATGTGCTAATTTTTCTTCAGTAGTCATCGTTGTGCCACCTTCAATATTAAAGCCATAAGCTGAACCTAATGCAATATGACAAGAGGCATTTTCATCAAATAGCGTATTATAAAATATTGTATTCCGATTAGAAATTGGGGAATCGTCTGGTACTAAAGCCACTTCACCCAAGTGTTTGGCTCCTTCATCTGTATTCAGTAAATCACGTAGTACTTCTTCACCTTGTTCGGCTTTAAAGTCTACTACTTCACCGTCTTTAAATGTAAGTGTAAATCCATCAATAATATTACCGTTATGGCTTAATGGTAATTTATTCGTTACATATCCATTCACTTTCAATCGATGCGGTGCTGTGAATACTTCTTCTGTCGGAATATTAGCAACAAATGCTTGACCATTCTCTGTATAACTCGTTGCATCTTCCCAAATATGCCCTTCTGGAAGACCAATTTTTAGATCAGTTCCTTCAGAGATATAATGCAAAGCCTCATAGCTTTTACGTTGCAATTTATCTGCATGTTTACTTAAATTTGCAATATGCTTTTCCCAATTTACCACTGGATCATTTCCGTCTACACGTACAATGTCTAGGACTTCATCAATAAATTTTTCATATGCTGCTTCTACAGTTAATTCTGGGTATACACGTGCTGCCCACGCTTTTGATGGAAATGCAGCTACACACCAAGGAAATTGATTTTTCTGACTTGCTTCCATATAACCTTTATATGCTGTAGCGTATTGTCTTTGGAACGTGGCTAATTTATCACTATCTATACCATTTAATAAATCTGGATCCTGAGTAATTAATGCTAGATTTGCTGCACCACGATTAACATAATCCATGCGTTTAGCTACCTCGTATGTCTTAACTTCATTTTTTTCAAAATGTTCAACTGTTTCATTTTCAAATTTAAGACGTGCTAAACGATCATCACTATACTCTACTTTCACATCTGAAGCCCCTCTTTTATATGCTGCTTCAACTATGTAATGAGTCAATTCTAAAGCATCTACGCTTGAACGTATGAATACTGGTTGGCCTTCTTGTACGTTCATGCCAATGCCAGCTAATAATTCAGCGTACTGTTTCATTTTATGTTGTAATTGCCCCATATTTAAACTCTCCCTTATTTACGAATTTGTCCAAGTGCATCTGCAATTGCTGAAGCTTCACTTGGCGTAAATGAGGCTTTCGACGTTACATAATCATATACCTCTTTTACTTCTTGCGCATCAGCAGATTTATATTTTTCGGGATTGATTAAACTTTGATTAACTAGATTTAAACGATCACGAATTTCTTCAATCATTTCTTCGTTATTTTTAGTCACAACTCTCACCTCTTTTTAATTTATTTTATCAAATTTGCTAACCTTGTAAAACTTTTATCATAATTCCTCTTTAGAAATGATTAAAAAAACATTAAAATGGGAAATAGGATTATATAATTTGGAGGTCAATATATGATTACAGTTGCATTTGTTTGTTTAGGAAATATATGTCGCTCACCTATGGCAGAAGCTATAATGCGCCAAAGATTAAAAGATAGAAGTATCGATGGTATAGAAGTCACTTCAAGAGGTACAGGTAAATGGAATCTTGGTCAATCACCTCACGAAGGGACACAAAAAATATTAACTGAACATCATATTCCATTTGATGGGATGATTAGTGAACTATTTGATTCTAACGACGACTTTGATTATATTATTGCTATGGATCAAAGCAACGTTGATGATATTCAAAGTATTAATCCAAATATTAAAGGAAAATTATTTAAATTGTTAGATTTCAGTGATATGACTGAAACTGATGTACCAGATCCTTATTATACAAACAATTTCGAAGGCGTGTATAAAATGGTACAATCGTCTTGTGATAATTTAATTGATTTCATTATTAAAGATGCTAATTTAAGAGAGGGGTAACAACATCATGCAAAACAAATTAATTCCAGGTATATTATTAGGTGCTGTAATAGGAGGCGCAGCAACACTTGCTGACAAATCTACACGCCAATCATTAAAACAATCAATTAAAGATATTAAAGAAGGTAATCGTTCACAAAAGCCTTCAGCATTTTCTAACATTAAAGATGAAGTTTCATATTGGAAAGATGCAATTGAAGAAATTAGACGTAATAATCCTGAGTTAGAACGTTCTTTAAAAGATGCAAAGGATACATTTGTTGAACGCAAAAATAATCGTTTGAAAAATTAAGGAACAGCTTTACTAATGAACATTATAAATGTTTATCTATTTCATATTTATAAATTGAAGTGAATCGTCAAAGATGACTAGCAGAAATATAACATAGTCAACTTAGCGGGGGTGGGAATTGGAAATCAACTTGTTAGTTATGATTTCTTTCCTACCCTCTTTATTTTTGATTTATTATCTGATATTTTATTTCTCAAAAGATACTTTATTTCAAAAGAATGTGGCAACACATATTTACCTTTAATAGATTTTACAGTATATTAAACTGTATACGTAAAATATCAGTATACAAGGAGATTTGATATGTCTAAAAATGAAAAAACATCTTCTAATTTTCTGAATGAAACTAAAGAAGTTGAAGAACAAAAGAACAAAAAAGATAAGCACGAACAAATTGAACGTGATCGCATATACATAACACCAAATGAATTCAAATCGAAATCACCAAAAAAAGATAATCAAGAATTTTTTGTCTCACGTATCAATAAACCAGCAAAATATACTAAAGATTCAAATTTTTTCTCTTATTTAGTATATAGAATAGGAAAAGACGATGCATCAGGATTATCAGCACAATTATCCTATTATTTTATGCTGTCACTATTTCCTATGTTACTTTTCTTGTTATCTATTGTGCCATATCTCGGTATTAAACAAGGTTCAATTAGAAGCATGATTAAGGAACATGTACCACAAGATTACGCACCACAAGTATCATCTATTATCGGTGATATTATGGACAATGCTAGTGGTGGCTTACTATCTATTGGGTTAATCGCAGCATTATGGTCTGCATCCAACGGTATGACTGCATTAATGAATTCGTTCAATGTCGCATATGATGTTGAAGATAGTAGAAACTTTGTAGTTTCTAAACTATATAGCGTGTTATTCACATTAGCAATGATAATCGTAATGCCAGTTGCGCTTGTTTTACCTACATTTGGTCAACAAATTGGCGATCTATTATTTGGGCCTATTGGACTTGGTGAACAAGTGAAATGGGTATTTGATACAGTACGTTTTGTATTGCCCGTTATTGTCGTTCTAATTGCATTTATGGTTTTATACACATTAGCGCCAAATGTTAAAATTAAAATGCTTTCAGTTATACCTGGTGCTATTTTTGCAACTATCGTATTTTTAGGCGGCTCTTATTTATTTGGTATTTATATTTCAAACTTTGCTAATTATTCTAAAACATATGGCAGTATTGCCGGTATCATTATATTAATGCTATGGCTTTATATCACTGGTTTTATCATCATCATTGGTGCTGAAATCAATGCTATTATGCATCAAAGAAAAGTTGTTGCAGGTAAGACACCAGAAGAAATTACCATTGATCAACTTGAAGAAGAAAAAAATAACGATGTAAATGAAACGACTTAATTTTCTTTATATATAAATTTAAAAAGCTAAAACCTAGGCACACATTATTTGCTTAGGTTTTAGCTTTTTTTATTGTATTAAATTATGTTGAAATGCATAAATTACAGCTTGAGTTCTATCTTGTACTTCTAATTTACTCAACACGTTACTGACATGTGTTTTAACTGTTTTGATTGTAATATGTGAAGCACTAGCAATTTCCTGATTTGAGTAACCTTTAGCGATTAATAATAATATCTCCATCTCACGTTCAGTTAACATCTCATATAATTCAGCGCGTTGTTTCATACGATTCCTCATCTTAACCAACACTTCTGCTTCAAACACAGATTCATCACGATATGTTTTACGTATCGCTTCGGCGATATCGCTGGCACTTGTCGTTTTTAAAATATAACTATCTACACCAGAATCTAAAGCACGGTATACTTCATTATCTTCAATATAACTGGTTAGCATAACAACTTTAATGTGTGGCAAATCTTTCTTGATTTGTTCTGTAGCTTCTACACCATCCATATCATCCATGAGTAAGTCCATTAAAATTAAATCAGGCTTAAGTTCATGTGCTTTTTCAATTGCATCTTTCCCCGATTGCCCTTCTCCGACTACTTCTATATCTGGTTGAGTAGATAAATAACTAGAAATACCAATTCTGACCATTTCATGATCATCAACAAATAATACTTTAATCGGCATACGAATCCTCCTTATTTAATGGGGCTTTGACTTCAATCCGTGTTCCTGAATCTGGCAGTGATACTATATGAAATGTTGCGCCAATTTCAAGTGCTCGTTCACGCATATTTTTTAACCCATAGCTTTGTTCTACCTTATCATCAACGTTAAAGCCTTTACCATCATCTTGTATACGTAATAATAAATATTCTTCTCTATTAAACAATTCAATTGTAACTTTTGTACCTTTTGAATGTCTTAATGTATTTGAAATTGCTTCTTGTGTAATTCTAAACAAATGATCTTCAATGCCTTTAGGAACGTCGAAATCTTCAATATCATGTACGACTTTCATTGGCACTTTTTTCTGTAGATCAACTACTAAATCTTTGATACCTTGGCCAAGTGATTTATCCTTCAAGCCAATTGGTCTTAAATGTAATAGCAAGGCGCGCATTTCTAATTGTGAATCTTGGACCATTTTTTCCAATACTGGAATTTGTTGATCTAAAGGTGCTTTCAAATCAGTTTCTTTAATGGCAGAGAGCATCATGCTTGCTGCAAATAGTTGCTGGCTAACGGAATCATGTAACTCACGAGCCAGTCTTTGCCTTTCATCTTCAATTATTTTTTTAACTTTCACATCGTTCATATTATATGATTCATTCGTTAAATTTTGTGTTTTTAAACGTAATTTATGAACTTCTTGATTGAGCGGTACAAGTGTCTGATATAATTCAATTGTTTCATTATATAATTCTATATTCTGGTCGTTGATACCAACTGTTTGTCCTTCAATCGAACGCTCAATTTGATCTTGTAACCAATGATTTTGTTGGTTGATTTTATATGCTAATACTGAGCCAACTATGATGCATAGTAATATAACTAATAAATTAATAAATAGTAAAACTGGAATACCAAAGATTTGTGTATAAATCATACCTTGAAAATATATAATATTCACAAATACTTTATCTATAAAAAACATAGCGAAAAATGTACTATAAACTAATATCAACATCGACCCTATTGCTCTTATGTAGTGATTCATTTATAAATCACCTCAACATCTCCTATGAATGTTGACAAATAGACATTAACAGCATAATTATCTTCTTTTGTTTCTTCAATAACTTTAATATTGTTGTTTTCAACTTTATATGATGTTTCATTGACGTATGCATTGCCATAAAGTGCTGAAAAATGTAATTTTATATTGTAATTTAAAGGCACAATAATTTGCACTTTACCTAAAAAATGTCTGATTACTACCGTATTATGTTCTCTAATATTAGCAGCTTTAGACATATCTATATGAATATCACCAATACCATGCTGTATTTGTAAATCTTCCCATTTATAAACATAAATAGGTGTACGTTGCTCACCAAACCACTTTTGTTTAATAAATTCTGGAGATTCTACTGCCTCTTCTGTCGCAATAATTTTCAACGGTTTAAATCTATAAAAGATATATCTCACAATTAACACAATTAAAAATATAAATAATATAATAATCGTGTATTTATTAGATAATAAGGTAAAAGCAATAAGTAATACCCCTATCCAAAATGATAATAAACCTCGTATTTTATGAAAATATAAATATCCTACATAAACCAATATACAGCCTAATAATAATACAAAAATAAAGCCAATTTTTTCAAAGAAAATATAGTAGAAATTAGCTATTATCATTAATGCTGTAAACACAATCAACATCTCAGTTGATATATATTTATGAGTCATGTTTCGCCACCTTTCTTCAAGCGACTAAACTAATTTGTTCGATTAAATCACATTCTGTTTCAACATTTACTTTTTCTTTAGCTTGTTGTGATAAATCGGCTACAATACGTGCGTAGTCTGCTTCCATTTCATTCAAATCATTTTTAATTTTTTCTATATCATAGTGCTCAATTTCCTGTGCACATTCAATATCAGATTCATCTAAAATGTCGATATATTTATTTTCTAAAGATAATGTTAAATGATCTATTAGCCTAGCTACATAAGTTTTTCTTTCAAATAGATAATTTATGTACATTTCTATACTTCTTAATTTTTTATCAAGATATTGTCTATACTCAATTAAGCTTGAATAAAAGGTTTGTTTGGTCATTTTTTCTAAATAAGTCGTAATATAATTCATAGAATCACCTCATGATTGATTAGATTCTATTATAAAAAATATCCGGAACCATTAGTATAGGCTCCGGAACCATCTTATATTAGGACTTTAGACCGAAACTTATTCTAATCTATTTTAGTAGTTAAAACTGGTCCTTCTTTCGTTACTATAACGGTATGTTCAATTTGAGCAACAAAGCTTTTATCTTGCGTTTCAAAAGCCCATTCATTTTTACCTTCTGTGACAAATGTTGCTTTTGAAGAAATAAATGGCTCAACAGCAATTACAGTGCCTTCTTTAAGCAATGTTTTATCTTTTGGATCATAATAATTCATCACATGGCTTGGAGATTCATGTAATGACTGACCTACACCATGACCTGTTAAATTTTTAATCACAGTTAAATCATTTTTACGTGCCGTCGCGTGGACTGCTTTACCAATTTGACTTAGCTTCGCACCAGGCTTGATTTTGGTCATAGCTGCATCAAATGCTTCTAATGCAACATCACAAACTTTTTGTTTCAATGGATTATCCGCTTCACCAACTACAAATGAAATCCCTGTGTCCGCATAATAGCCATTTTTCAAGGCAGAAACATCAATATTTACTAAGTCGCCTTCACGAATTTTTCGTTTTCCAGGAATACCATGTGCCACTTCTTCATTTACGCTGATACAAGTTTGGCCTGGAAAGTTTTCGTCATGAATTGGCGCAGAAATAGCTCCATGTGCTTCAAATAAATCTTTTGCAATATCATCAAGTTCTTTTGTAGTAATACCAGGTTTAGTAGCTTCTTGCATTTTGTCTCTGACAAGTGCACAAATGTATCCAATATCTTTTAGTGCTGTTAATTCTTCTTCTGTTTTTACAATCATTTTATCCCGTTCCTTTTTGTAAATTATATTCCTTCTTATTATAGCAGACTTTTTTTGATATAATAAATTAGAAAATTTTTATCATATATAGTTTAACATTTTAACGAAGTAATGACATAACCAGTTTTACAATTCTGGTTAAATCATTAAACGTTTATTTATATAGGAGTTTTAATATGAATGATTCTTGGTATAAAAATATTGTTGGTGCACGTACAATAAAAACAGGTTTAGCTACATTTTTAACTGCTCTTTTTTGTTTAGCCTTAAATTTAAACCCAATTTTTGCTATATTAACAGCCATAGTCACAATTGAACCAACCGCTAAGGCTTCATTAATAAAAGGGTATAGAAGACTTCCTGCTACAATTATTGGTGCATTATTTGCCGTGATTTTCACTTTTATTTTTGGTGATCAATCTGCTTTTGCCTATGCATTTAGTGCAACATTCACCATTATTTTATGTACAAAATTGAACTTACAAGTTGGTACTACTGTAGCAACATTAACCGCAATGGCTATGATCCCTGGTATACATGATGCTTATTATTTTAATTTCTTTTCCAGACTATTAACAGCTATTATTGGATTAGTAACAGCTGGATTAGTAAACTTTATTGTCTTACCACCCAAATATTATGATCAACTGGATGATGCTATTAATTTAACAGAAGAAAAAATGTATGCACTATTTCATAAGCGTATACGCCAACTAGTTGTTGGTAAATTTTATAATGGATCGACCAATCAACAACTGGCCTCTTTATTAAATTTAAATCAAAAAGTCGAAACGTTGCTTTCTTATCAAAAAGACGAACTTAGTTATCATAAACACCATCATTCAGAATGGATTCGTTTAAAGTCTTTAACTACACGTACACATACAAATCGCTTATTCATAACTCACCTATCTAACTTAGTTTATTTGCCAAAAGACACGCAGGTTACTTTTACTAAAGAAGAGCAACTTGCTATGCTGAATATTGCTGACAGTATAAATAATATACATAGTACCGGGCATTTTGAACGTCATCCTGAATCAGCGTCATTACTTAAATCCACGGTCAAAGGTTTAGATGAGTTTGATAAAAACCAATTAAAAAGTCATATTGTCTATGAAATACTATTAATTTATAGAATTTTAAATAGTCGATTTGCTTAAAGAATAACATTAAATACGTAACATAAAAAATAGCCTAGGATCTTCGTCCTAGACTATTTTTTATATTTAGTCGGAATTCTATTTTTTCTGTTGAGAAACGCGTTCAATAATGACTTTCTTAGCTGCTTCTTCCTCAGTATTATCTAATTCTTTCGGTTCGAATACAATGCCTTTGCGTTCACACGCTTTTTCTAATAGATAGTCTGTAATTTCATGGTTTTTAGGTAGTATGGGTCCATGTAAATACGTACCTAATAAATTCTTGTAATGAATACCTTCTTTGGCATCGTCATCATTATTACCAAAACCATGCGTAACTTCTCCCAAAGTCCCGAAATTATGATAAGTACGTCCCCCATGATTTTCAAATCCAACTATTGTGCCAAAAGTATCACTTTCGATTACAATATCTCCTGTCAAACGATCTTTTTTAGATTCTGTATAAAAATCTAAAATATTTAACCCGTCTAATTCTGTACCATCTGGCGTAACGTATTTACGTCCTAAAAATTGGTAACCACCGCACACAGTTAGACCGGGTAAGCCATCTTCAATCGCATCTTTTAACTTGCTTTTAATTTTAGTTAATTCTTGTGTAGCTAATGCTTGTTCTCTGTCACTACCGCCACCAATAAAAAAGATATCACATTCATCGAAAGTAACATTTTCTGTTTGATTAATATCTACTACTTTTAGTTTGATATTACGGCGTTTAGCACGTTGTTTAAGTGCAATGATATTTCCTATATCACTATATAAATTTAATTTATCGGGCATAAAGTGATAGACCGTCAACTCATTCATTTTACTTTGTCCTCCTCAAAAGAGTGGTTCAATTGCTTTAACATAGGGGAAAGTGAAGTATAGTTAGGTATTGCTACAGTAAAGCTATTTGTATATTCCATTGTTTTCGCAGTCGCTTTGTAGATATCACTTTCTAATATGATCGGTACATTAATCTCTGCAAGTTTTAATCTTAATTGTAGCTCTTCCGCTCGTGAACCTGTAACTATAATAGCTTCTATTTGTTGATTCACTAATTTTTCAAAATCAGCATCGTAAATCCAAGATGTGTCACGTCCGTCCGCAGCATAATCATTTAAACTGATAACATAAACTTTATTCCCTTCTATTCGATCACCGACCGAGAGACTTGCATTCATACCGGCAGGGTTTTTTGCTAGATTGATCATAGCTTCTTTGGTACCCTTTTTAAAATACTGCATTCTGCCATTATCAGAAGTATAAGTTTCAAACCCTTTTCGAATTGACGCATCATTTAATCCAAGTTCTCTGAGCACGGTATAAGCAGCAATTGCATTATATGCATTAAAATCGCCTGCAATTTTCATATTAAATGTTGTAGTACCAACATTTAAGTTAAGAAATGGAGTTAAATCAAATTGAGATACTTCATATTTTGTTTTTTCTCGTTTAAAACCACATTCACAATAATAATGGCCTAATTGGTTATAATGAATATAATCATAATGTAATAAACGACCACAATTAGGACAATATCTACTTTCATTCATAGAACTTTGTTCAAAATCATGCGCATGCTTTTTCATACCATAATAAGTAACAGTATCACTTGCTATCTTTAATCTACTAACAAAAGGATCGTCGGCATTTAATAATAATTTTATACCTTTATTATCAATTGCTTTTGCAATATTATTTACCATAATATCGATTTCCCCAAATCGATCCATTTGGTCACGAAAGAAATTAGTGACGACCATCATTGTAGGTGTAACTTCGTTTAGTACTCTTGGTATAGAACCTTCATCAATTTCAATAACTGCTATTTTAGTATTTTTTTTAAGTTGCAAAATAAAAGCTGATGTAATTCCAGCAGCCATATTTGCACCTTCATTATTATGTATGATTTCAATTTGGTTTGCTTTTAACGTATGACCTATTAAATTTGATGTAGTCGTTTTCCCATTTGTACCACTTATAAATACAATCTCATCAACATGAGATGCTAATTCTCTTAAAATATTTTTATCCACTCTTCTAGCGACTTGACCTGGTAAGTCTGTTCCTTTTTTCCCAACAGTACGACTTACTTGTCTTGCCAATCTCGCTAGGCGTGTTGCAGTCCATTGTCTCATCTACTTCCTCCTCTACTATTCACTCAAATATTATAACACGATTAAGTTGTATTCCAAACAATTCTCAATGTAAATATATATATCAACCTCCCAGATTAGAATAATTATTATTTACGAATGAGAATAAATTTGCTATACTAATAAAAAATGATACATGGAGGCTTTGACTTATGTTGAATAAAGAATTATTAGATGCATTAAATGAACAAATGAATCACGAATATTTTGCTGCACACGCCTATATGGCAATGGCTGCATATTGTGATAGCAAATCCTACGAAGGCTTTGCTAATTTCTATATCCAGCAAGCAAAAGAAGAAAGATTTCATGGTAAGAAAATTTATGATTACATCAATGATCGTGGTGAACAAGCAATCTTTAATTCGATACCAGCACCTAAATCTGAATTCACAAGTATCTTAGAAACCTTTGAAGATGGCTTAGCTCAAGAACAAGACGTAACACGCAGATTTTATAACTTATCTGATTTAGCTAATAAAGATAAAGATTATGCTACGATTTCATTTTTAAATTGGTTCCTAGATGAACAAGTCGAAGAAGAATCAATGTTTGATACACATATTGATTACTTAAAACGTATCGGTGATGATAGTAATACTTTATATTTATATGAGAAAGAATTAGCCTCACGTTCATTTAATGAAGATGAAGCATAGAGTTAGTGTGGTAACTCACTACTTATTTCTATATAATTATTAATGACTATACAAAAGCATGCCAATGATGTTGGCATGCTTTTTAAGTATTTATGAGTCAGCAGCAAAGACTAGCAGATGCAACTATTTGTTTCATTGAGTTTTACTCACTTGACTTCGAAAAGAGAATTATATAAAGTCATAACATATTCTATAAGAGAAAGGATTCTTGCTTGATGACAGCCAATGCTTATATTGCTTTAGATTTTGAAACTGCAAATGGAAAAAGAACGAGTATATGTTCAGTGGGAATGGTCAAAGTGATCAATCATCAAATTACAGAATCTTTTTACACACTAGTTAATCCAAATGACTATTTTTCAAAACAAAACATTGCAGTTCATGGTATTAATCCAAATGATGTGAAAGATGCGCCGACATTTGAATCAGTATATCCATATATGATGCAATTCATTGATGGTTTACCAGTAGTTGCTCATAACGCAGCCTTTGATATGAATGTGTTGTATGACAGCATTAAACAAATTGGACAAGAAACGCCAACAATTACTTATTTTTGTTCACTACAACTGTCTAGAAAAACAATAAATAGTCATCGTTATGGGTTGAGCCACATGATGCATTATTACAATCTAGATTTTCATGGTCATCACGATGCTTTAAATGATGCGAAAGCATGTGCAATGATTACCTTTCGACTATTACAACACTATGATGATTTAAACAGTATGTTATCAATATTTGGTAAACAGTTAAAAGATAAAGATTAATGGATTTAAAATCAGTCTATATTACCTTTGTATTTTACTTAAATATAGTCGTAAATTGTCATATTTTCATAGGTCGCCTTTTCTAGGTTACCCACTGTCACACCAACCAATCTAATTGGTGTTTCTGAATCTTTTAGTTCAGTATATAAACTATAAGCAATATTATAAATATCCGTCTCATTTCTTACTGGACCTCTCAAACTTCTTTGTTTTGACAAAGTTTCAAATTTAAAAGTTTTAATTTTAACAGTAACGGTTTTGCCAGATTTTTGAATTCTGGCTAAGCGTTCAGCTGTTTTATGACTTAATTCCCATATTTTTTGTAGAATTTGATCATCATCGTTAATATCAGTTGCAAAAGTACGTTCTGTGCCGACGGATTTTCTAATTCTTGTAGCTTTCACTTCATTATTGTCTATACCTCTTGCCTTATTGTACAATCCATAACCGCGTTTTCCAAAAAGACGAATTAATTCACGTTCACTTTGATTATACAAATCTTGACCATTATAAATTTTATGTTCATGCATTTTTTCTTTTGAAGCTTTACCCACCCCTGGAAAATCTCCAATATCTAATCCCATTAATATATTGTGTACATTTTTGTAATCAATAATAGTTAGACCATTAGGCTTATTCATACCACTCGCTAACTTCGCCAAAAATTTATTGTATGAGACACCTGCAGAGGATGTTAACTTAGTTGCTTCGTATATATCTCTGCGAATATATTGTGCAATCATAGACGCCGGTAAATCAGGTCGCACTAAATGCGTAATATCTAAATAAGCCTCATCTAATGACAATGGTTCGACAATTTCAGTATAACTTTTAAAAATATTCATAATTGTATTTGAAGCTTCTTTATAGGCTTCAAATCTAGGTGATACATAAAAACCATTCGGACATAGTTTATGAGCTTGTGCGGTGGGCATTGCAGAATGAACACCATATTTTCTTGCCTCATAAGAAGCTGTTGACACCACGCCTCTACCACTTGCCTTTCCACCGACGATGACTGGCTTCCCTTCCAAATTTGGATTATCTCTTATTTCTACTTGAGCAAAGAAATAGTCCATATCTATATGAATAATCCTTCTTTCTGACAATGCACACACCTCCCTTTTAAAATTCATATTATGATGCTTTTATATTTATCTTACAATCTAAATGATTTTGTTACATAATATATGCTCATAACAAAAAGCATATAAAAAAAAGAGTTAGCTAACCACTTTTTTAACACGCAATGATCCATAAAAGCAACTGCGTATATAGTAGTAATACTAACTCAGATTAATTATTTTTTATGATTTTGGTTCAGTTTGCAATTCATTTGAAGGGTTTTTTGTATAATATTTAATACCATCCTCAGTGTCTTCTATCACTTCAACCTTGTCATTTAATACGCCGGAAAGTAAATATAAATCCATAACACAATAGCCAATGTGAAAACTTGCTATAAATATGATAGATGAATAAGGCGTAATAAAAAATACGATAAATAAAATGGATGATATAACAATTAAAGGGGCTAACATAATCAAGCTATATTGCCACTTTTTAAAATAAACTTGTGGCATATGTGACTTTACCAAACCATATTTAACTCGATAAATTGGTTTTTGACCTTTTGATAAAATGCGAAACATCAAGTTATGAATCAATTCATGTATGAAATAAACAATTGTAAAGCCTAAAATACCATATATTAAATTAAATAAGATATTTTGCTCTATAACTGAAGCAAATAAATAAGCAAATTTATACGATAGCAATATACTGATCATTACTATTGTCAATTGGAATAGTAAAAATCCTTCTAATAACTTTTTATTAGAAAACAACTCAATTTTAAACATTAGCAACCCTCCAAATGCTTTGTTGTTACCTAGAGTATACAATGATTTTATCCACTTAGAAAGAGCTATTGAACAAAGTTAATGACTTGTAATTGAATTTTAACAAATCTTCTTAGATTGAAATAAACTGCAATATTGAGTAAATAACAAGTTAATTAACTTTACACAAAGTTTATTGAATAACACTTATCTATTAAGCTATTTTTAAATACGGTTGAATTGTGCAACCGTTTCAACATGTGTTGTATGTGGAAACATATCTACTGGTGTAATTTTCGTTAGTTTGTAATGTTGCGCTAAATATTGCGCATCACGTTGCTGTGTAGATGGATTACATGAAATATAGACAATTTTTCTTGGATTTAATTCTAATAATGTTTGTAAAAATGTTTCATCACAGCCTTTTCTAGGTGGATCAACCATCACTACATCTGGTTTAATTCCTTGTGATTTCCATTTTAATATAACCTCTTCTGCCTTACCACAGACAAAAGTAGTATTTTCAAATTGGTTTATAGTCGCATTTTGTTGTGCATCTTCAATGGCTTCTGGCACGACTTCTACTCCATAAACATGTTTTGCTTTTGGTGCCATATATAAACCTATTGTTCCAATACCACAATATGTATCCAGGACAATATCATCTTGATTTAAGTTTGCATATTCAATCGCAAGTTGATACAATTTTTCAGTTTGTATCGAATTAATTTGATAAAAAGATTGATCGCTTATTTTAAAAGTAACGTCTGATAATTTATCATTAATTGTTGTCTCACCATATAAGGTATTAGACTCGGCTCCTAATATCACATTGGAATGTGTATTGTTGATATTATGTTTAATACTCGTGATTTCAGGAAATGTATCAATTAATTTTTGTACAAGTAAATCACTTTGTTTAAATTTCCTGCCATTTGTCACAAAAATAACCATTAATTCTCTTGAATGGTGTCCAGTACGTATAACAACATGTCTCATAAGCCCTTGTTTTTTTTGTTCATTATAAACACTAATATTTAATTCGTTAAACCAAACTTTAAGTTGGTTCATAACTTTTTGATGCAATTGGTCTTGAATTAAACATGTTTCCATATCTATAATATCGTGACTTCTTTGTCTATAAAAACCTGAGATAATCTCTCCTTCTTTATTCTTTCCAACGGGTATTTGTGATTTATTTCGATAATACCAGGGGTTTTCCATACCAATTGTTTCATTAATTATCGTTTCTTTAAAATCTGCTTTTCGATGAAACAAATTAACCACTTGTTCTTTCTTCATATTCAATTGAGCTTGGTATGTCATATGTTGTAATTGACAGCCCCCACATTTGTAATAATATACACAGGGTGGCTCGACACGTTCACTACTTTGTTCTTTAACTTCTATTAATTTACCTATCGCAAAATTCTTTTTTACTTTGATCACTTTAAATTTAATCGTTTCATCTATTAAACTATTAGGAACAAACACAGGATAACGGTCTAACTTTACAACGCCATGTCCTTCATGTGTTAAATCAATTACGCGTCCTTCTATAATTTCATTTTTTTGTATTATGCTCATTTTGTCACCCCATATAAAAGAGGTTAGGCTATTTGTAGTTTTACCTAACCTCGTTGTCTATTAACATTTTGGAAGATTCATTTTATCTTATTCATTAATCTCGTTCACGATGATGCTTTATTTTAATATATTGTCTATTATTGCTCAACTAACTCCTCGTTTTTAATATCGTTTGGTGTATAGACTTCAATATGCTGTTTTAAATTCAAAAAGTTACCAGGCAACTTACCACCATATTCACCATCCACATTTAATTGCAAATCTATAAATGAAGAAATATTAATCGATTTGGCTTTTTTATAATGTACTTTAGGATGTTTAATATGTTCACCTCGAGATGCAAGCGTCATAATATGTCCTAATTCTGCTAAATTAGCTTTTTCAACTATAATCAAGGTAAAATAGCCATCATCTAATTTGGCATCAGGCACTAACTTTTCAAATCCTGCCATAGAGTTGGTCAAACCTAATAAAAATAAGAGCGCCTCTCCTTGGAAAACCTCATCATCATATTCGATACGTAAATCAACAGCTTTCATCTGAGGCAACATTTCAAATCCTTTAATATAATATGCAAAAGGGCCGACAATTGATTTTAATCTACTTGGTGTCTCATAAGATACCTGTGTTAATTGTCCACCTGCAGCTAAATTAATGAAGTATCTACTGTTCATTTTCCCGATATCAATGCGTGTTGAATGACCTTCAATAATGACATCTATCGCGCTCATAATATCATTAGGTAAGTGCAAAGCTCGCCCAAAATCATTTACAGTTCCCATTGGGATAATGCCAATCTTAGGTCTATTCGGATGTTCTGCTATGCCATTGATGACTTCATTAAGTGTCCCATCACCACCAGCAGCTATTAAAACATCATAATCTTGTGTTAAACAACGCTTCGCCTCAGTGGTAGCATCTCCAATTTTTTCAGTCGCATAGGCACTCGTTTCAAAACCGGCCTTTTCTAATTTTATTAACACATCTGGTAATGTTCGCTTAAACAATTCTTTACCAGATGTTGGGTTATAAATGATTCTAGCTCGTTTTCTCATATTTTATCCCTCAACTTTTTATACTCAGTATATATATTAAATGATTTAGTTAAATGATAAAAGCATTTAGGCTATTTTTAAAAAGAAAATATAATATACTACTCAATATTAAAGTTCTTGAAACATCCATACCTATGCTTAAAACATAAGCATTAATCCATAATTAAGAATTGCTATCACATTAGAAATTTTAAAGTTTTGATTGTGCTACATTTTACATGAATATACCTTATCCTCATTTGCTCATTTTAAATAATCCCCCTGGTGTCAATAATTGCCAAAATCGCTAAAAAAAGATGATAATGATATATTCCTGAATGTTACACCAACAAAAAACGCCAATTCCTATATTTGTAATAGAAATTGACGTTTATTTTTTAATTTAAGATGCTTCAGTCTCAGGTTTTTCTTTAATTAGATTAAAACTGTTTAAAAATGAATGATGATGTTATCTTTTATCTAATTCTTGTTTTAATAATTGGTTCACTAATTGTGGGTTAGCTTGACCTTTGGAAGCTTTCATAATTTGACCAACTAAGAAGCCCATAGCTTTACCCTTACCATTTTGATAATCTTCAACGGATTGTGGATTGTTGTCTAACGCTTCATTTACAAATTTAAGCAGTGTTGCTTCATCAGAGATTTGAACTAAGCCTTTATCTTCCATAATTTGTTTGGCATCTCCACCATTTTCAGCTAGTTCTGGGAAAACTTTTTTAGCGATTTTACTACTCATTGTGCCATCTTCAATCAACTTAATCATACCTGCAAGATTTTGTGGTGTAAGTTTAGTATCTAATAATTCTATTTGATGTTTATTTAAATACTCATTAACGCCGCCCATTAACCAGTTTGAAGTTAATTTTACATCTGCACCTTCAGCTACTGCACCTTCAAAGAAATCAGACATTTCTTTTGTCAATGTAATCACATGTGCATCATATGCTGGTAAACCAAATTGATTGACGTATTTATCTTTTCTTTCATCTGGTAATTCAGGTATTGTTTGACGTACGCGTTCTTTCCATTCATCGTCAACATATAAAGGCACAATATCTGGTTCTGGGAAGTAACGGTAATCATCAGAACCTTCTTTTACACGCATAAGATTCGTTTTACCTGTAGCTTCATCAAAACGTCTCGTTTCTTGTAAAATCTCTCCGCCGTTCAATAATTCTTCTTCTTGACGTTTTTCTTCATATTCTAACCCTTTACGAACATAAGTAAATGAGTTTAAATTTTTCAATTCTGCTTTTGTTCCAAATTCTTCTTGACCATATGGTCGTAAAGAAATATTAGCATCACAACGCAATGATCCTTCTTCCATTTTACAATCAGAGACACCAGTATATTGTATGATTGAACGCAATTTTTCTAAGTATGCATACGCTTCTTGTGGTGAGCGAATATCTGGTTCAGATACAATTTCAATCAATGGTGTACCTTGTCTATTTAAGTCAACTAGTGAATAACCATCCTTATGCGTTGACTTACCAGCATCTTCTTCCATGTGTAAACGTGTGATACCTATACGTTTCGTTTCACCATCTACTTCAATATCAATATAACCATTTTCACCAATTGGCTGATCAAATTGTGAAATTTGATATGCTTTAGGATTATCTGGATAGAAATAGTTTTTACGATCAAATTTTGATTCTGTTGCAATATCCATATTTAATGCCATTGATGCTCTCATCGCCCAATCAACCGCACGTCTATTGACAACTGGTAATACACCAGGGTAAGCCAAATCAATGACGTTTGTGTTTGAGTTAGGTTTTGCTCCGAAATGTGCTGGTGATGGAGAAAACATTTTAGATTCTGTTTTTAACTCAACATGGACCTCTAGTCCAATAACTGTTTCAAAATGCATGATTTCCACTCCTTATAAATTTTCGTATTCATTATGCAAATTAAATTTTGTTTCATATTGGAAAGCGACACGATATAATGTTTTCTCATCAAATGGTTTACCAATAAATTGCAAACCAATTGGACGTCCATTCGCTTTACCGCAAGGAATAGATATACCTGGCAAACCAGCTAAGTTAACTGGTGTTGTTAGTAAGTCATTCGCATACATTGTAAGTGGATCATCGATTTCTTCACCTATATTAAATGCAGTTGTTGGTGTTGTTGGTCCTACTACAACATCATAGTTATCAAAAATACGATCGAAATCATTTTTAATTAATGTTCTAACTTTTTGTGATTTTTTGTAGAACGCATCATAGTAACCCGAACTTAACGCAAATGTACCAAGGAAAATACGACGCTTAACTTCTTCACCAAATCCTTCACTTCTTGACATTTTATATAATTCTTCAAGTGAATTTGCTTCTGGTGAATGATAACCGTATCTGATACCATCAAAACGCGATAAATTTGATGATGCTTCAGATGATGCGATTACATAATAAGAAGGAATGCCATATTTTGTGTTTGGTAATGAAACTTCTTCTACTGTAGCACCTAGTTCTTTCAATGTTTCAACAGCGTTTTTCACAGATGCTTTCACTTCGTCAGATATACCTTCGCCAAGATATTCTTTTGGTAATGCTACTTTAAGTCCTTGAATATCTTTACCAATATCAGATGTAAAGTCTGCATCTTCTACTGGTGCACTTGTACTATCATTTTCATCTAAACCAGTGATTGCTTCTAATACTAATGCATTGTCCTTAACATTGCGTGTTAACGGTCCGATTTGGTCTAATGAAGACGCAAATGCTACCAAACCAAAACGTGATACACGACCATAAGTTGGTTTTAAGCCTACGATTCCACAATAAGCTGCAGGTTGACGAATTGAACCACCAGTATCAGAGCCTAAACTAAAAGGAACTAATCCTGCTGCAACTGCTGCTGCAGAACCACCAGATGAACCACCAGGAACAGCTGTGTGATCAAATGGATTTAACGTTTTTTTAAAATAAGAAGTTTCTGTAGAACCTCCCATTGCAAATTCATCCATGTTTAATTTTCCAATTAAAACCGCTTGTTCGTTGCGTAATTTATTCATAACTGTGGATTCATAGATAGGTACAAATCCTTCTAGCATTTTACTAGCACATGTTGTTTCTACACCTTCAGTAATAATATTATCTTTAATTCCCATTGGAATACCAAAAAGTTTGCCTTCCATTTGGTCCTTGGCTTGTAACTCATCTAATTCTTGTGCTTTTTTAATAGCATTATCTTTATCTAATGCAAGAAATGATTTGATTGTTGGATCAGTTTCTTCAATTGCATCGTAGATATCGTTTACTACTTGTGAAGGTTTAATTTCTTTGTTTTTTATTAATGTAATTAAATTTTCCACAGATTCATAACGGATGGTCATCTTAAGCGTCCTCCTCATTCATGATAGATGGCACCTTGAATTGTCCATCTTCCGTCTCTTTAGCATTTTTTAATGCAAGCTCTTGAGGAATGCCCTCGATTGCTTTGTCTTCTCTTAACACGTTTTGTAAATCTAATACATGATAAGTTGGCTCAATTGAGCTAGTGTCTGCTGTATCTATATGATTAGCAAAATTTAAAATACTTTCTAATGTATCTTGCATTTCAATTGTTTCTTCTTCTGATATTTGAAGTCTAGCTAAATTAGCAATATGCTCTACCTCTTCACGTGTAACTTTAGCCATTAAATAAAAGCCTCCTTTTTACTCATTCATTATAAAATTGTATCAAAATTCCAAGCAAAAATCTAAACTTTTCACCAATAACAATAAATAACCCTGTTTATTTTAATTCCTTTTGCTCAACCTTTTGGAATTATGTGACATAAATATATTTTGAACATAATCTACTTAAGTATCACATCATTTATATCAATCATTGCATAATAAATCATATTTTTTATAAATAGTGTAATATTAGTTCATTCGATGTAAGCATTTTCATTTTTGTCATTGAGATAAACATTTTGAAAAACCAAAAAATATTTCTACTCTATTTATAAATTTCATTGTATAATAATTCATGTAACACAATTTAATATTCTGGGAATAAGGGAGTTGAAGTATTATGTTTATTCTAGGCACATCTTTAGCGAATCAAGTTCACGCTACTTGGCAAACGTATATCATGATTATTATTTATTTTATCATTTTATTAGTTATTGGCTATTACGGTTATAAGCAATCCACAGGTAATTTAAGTGAATTTATGCTTGGAGGTAGAAGTATTGGCCCTTATGTAACTGCCCTATCAGCAGGTGCATCTGATATGAGTGGATGGATGATTATGGGACTTCCTGGATCTGTATATAGTACTGGATTATCTGCAATGTGGATTACAATTGGTTTATCGCTTGGCGCTTATGTTAACTATTTTGTAGTCGCACCTCGACTTCGTATTTATACTGAAATTGCAGGATATGCTATTACCTTACCAGATTTTTTTAAAAATCGACTCAACGACCGCAAAAATTACATAAAAATAATTTCAGGTCTAATCATCGTTGTGTTTTTTACTTTATATACACATTCTGGGTTTGTATCTGGTGGTAAATTATTTGAAAGTGCTTTTGGCTTGAACTATCATTGGGGGCTTATCATTGTTGCAGCAATCGTTATTTTTTATACGTTTTTTGGTGGATATTTAGCTTTATCCATTACAGATTTCTTTCAAGGTGTAATTATGTTAATTGCTATGGTCATGGTCCCTATCGTAGCACTTATAAAACTTAACGGTTTGGATACATTTAGTGAGGTAGCAGCAATGAAACCTACCAATATGGACTTGTTTAAAGGGACTACATTTTTAGGTATTATTTCCTTATTTGCCTGGGGTTTAGGTTATTTTGGACAACCACATATCATCGTTCGTTTTATGTCCATTAAAACACATAAACTTTTACCAAAAGCTAGACGTTTAGGTATAAGCTGGATGGTTGTAGGGCTCTTAGGTGCAGTTGCTGTAGGGTTAACAGGTATCGCATTTATACCTCAATACCATATTAAAATGGAAGATCCAGAGACACTATTTATCATTATGAGCCAAATTTTATTCCATCCACTCGTTGGTGGATTCTTATTATCAGCTATATTGGCAGCTATCATGAGCACAATTTCATCTCAGTTATTAGTAACTTCTAGTTCACTGACTGAAGATTTTTATAAACTTATTCGCGGTGAATCGAAAGCAAAAACACACGAAAAAGAGTTTGTAATGATAGGAAGACTATCTGTTTTACTAGTAGCAATTATTGCAATTTGGATTGCTTGGTCTCCAAATGATACAATTTTAAACCTTGTAGGTAATGCTTGGGCAGGGTTTGGCGCGGCATTTAGTCCGTTAGTAATCTTCTCACTTTACTGGAAGGGTTTGTCTCACGCTGGTGCTTTGAGCGGTATGATTACCGGTGCTTTAGTCGTTATTGTATGGATTGCTTGGATTAAACCATTAGCATCAATAAATGAAATCTTCGGTATGTATGAAATAATTCCTGGTTTCCTAGCTAGTGTGATCGTTACTTATCTAGTAAGTAAAATTACGAAAAAGCCCGGTGAGTTTGTAAATAACGATTTAAATAAAGTAAAAGAGATTGTCAAAGAATAATCGTATAATAACTCTCTCACTATAAATTAACACATTAAAAGCCACACTTG